>JALHHV010000012.1 GCA_022837365.1 Desulfovibrio sp.
CTACGGTTCGCGCTTCACCCTCGCCCTCGTCGAGCACAAGCTGCGCGAGCACGGCCTGGCCGACCGCGTGGAACTGGTGCCCGTCTCGCCGGACGCGCCCCTGACGCTGGGCGACATGACCTTCCGTTTCCTGCCCGTGTGCCATTCCATCATCGAAGGGTACGCCCTGGCCGTGGAAACCCCGGCGGGCCGCGTGGTGCACACCGGCGACTTCAAGATCGACCCCAACCCCCTGTCCGGCCCCGGCACCGACCTTGCGCTGTTCCGCGACTTCGCCGGGGACCAGGGCGTGCGCCTGCTGCTGTCCGACTCCACCAACATCGAGCGCGACGGCCATTCGCTGGGCGAGCGCGAGATCATGGACACCTTCCGCCAACTGTTCCAGGAAGCGGAAGGCCGCATCGTCATCACCCTGTTCTCCAGCCACATCCAGCGCATCCAGGAAGTGTTCGACCTGGCGCGCGAATTCGGGCGCAAGGTGGTGGTCAGCGGCCGCAGCCTGATGAACAACATCGAAATCGCGCGCAACCTCGGCTTCCTGCGGGCCGAGGCGGGCATGATTCTCGACGCCGTGACCATGCCCCCCATGGCCGACCGCGACCTGGTGCTGCTGGTCACCGGCTCGCAGGGCGAACCGCTGTCGGCCCTGTCGCGCATCATCATGGGCGAGCACAAGCAGCTTTCCATCCACCGGGGCGACACGGTGGTCATGTCCTCGCGCTTCATCCCCGGCAACGCGCGGGCCATCACCAAGCTCATCAACCAGCTGTACCGGCTGGGGGCGGAAGTCTACTACGACAAGGTGCGCTCCATCCACGCGTCGGGCCACGCCCACCGCGACGAGTTGCGCGCCATGATCGAGGCGGTGCGGCCCCGCCACTTCGTGCCCGTGCACGGCGAATACCGCCACCTGGTCAAGCACTGCCGCCTGGCGCAGGAATGCGGCGTTGCGCCGGAGCGCACCATCATCCTCGAAAACGGCGACCCCATCACCCTCACCCCGGATGGCGTGCGCTTCGAAGAGCACGTGCCGGTGGAGTTCATCCTCGTGGACGGCAAGGGCGTGGGCGACGTGGGCCATTCCGTGCTCAAGGAACGGCACATCCTTGGCGGCGAGGGCATGGTCATCGTGGTGCTGGTGGTGGACGACACGGGCTGGGAAGTGCTGCACGGCCCGGAAATGCTGTCCAAGGGCTTCGTGTTCGAGCAGCACTACAACCACGTGCTGGAAGACGCGAAGTGCATCGTGCTGGATATCTTCGAGAACATCCCGCCCGGCGAGACGGAACGGTTGCAGGACCGCATCCGTTCGTCGCTGCGGCGGTTCTTCCGCAAGGTGCTGGAACGGGACCCCATCGTGGTGCCCGTGGTGACCACCATCTGACCTTCCCCCGGCCGCCATTGCCTGCCGGGCGACAGCCATCGCGCGGGCCTCGCGCGGGCCGGGCAGACCCCAATTTCGGACAATGGCCATGCAACGCGGCGGGCGCCGGCCCGCCGGAGCGGAGCGGCGACATGCGCGTGGTACGGGTGCAATACAAGGGCAGCGTGTTCTTTGGCGCGTTGCAGGACGACGGCGTGGTGTGCCTGAACCACCAACTGGGCCTGAAGGACCCCATCCCGCTGGCGGAACTTTCCATCCTGCCGGTGGTGGCCCCCTCCAAGATCGTCTGCGCGGGCATGAACTACCGTGACCACGCGGCGGAAATCGGCTTTCCCGTGCCGGATGAGCCGATATTCTTCCTGAAGGCGCCCACCGCCGTCATCGGCAGCGGCCAGCCCATCCTGGTGCCCCAGGGCGTGGGCCGGGTGGACTACGAGGGCGAACTGGCCCTGGTGGTGGGGCGGCAGTGCCGCAACATCACGCCCGATGCCGTGCCCGCGAACATCTTCGGCTACACCTGCGCCAACGACGTCACCGCCCGCGACCAGCAACGGCGCGACGGCCTGTTCGGCCGCTGCAAGGGCTACGACACCTTCTGCCCCGTGGGCCCGTGGATAGAGACCGACCTGCCCGACACCGCCAATCTGGCCGTGCGCACCCTGGTCAACGGCGAGGTGCGCCAGCAGGGCAACACCGCCGACATGCTGTTCACCCCGCACGAGATGGTCAGCGCCATCTCGCGGGTCATGACCCTGCTGCCCGGCGACCTGATCCTTACCGGCACCCCCGTGGGCGTGGGGCCCATCGTGCCCGGCGACGAGGTGCGCGTGGAAATCGAGCAGGTGGGCCTGCTGATCAACCCCGTGCTGGCCGCGCCGGACGCGGACGAACACGCCGAGGTGCCGTTGCAGTAGGCGGGACCGCCCTGCCCGGCGCAGGCATCGCCCCGCCCGGCATCGCGCGGATTTTCGCCATCCGCTCTCCCGCCGCTTGCCATCCGCGCCGATCTGGCGTATACATTTCTGCCTTTTACACCAAGCACACTCCGGTTTCGGCCTGGGGTGCCCGCCACGCCACGAGCGGCGCGGGTTGAAGGGCCATGGCCGGTGTGGAAGAAAAAACCCGCAAGGAGTTCTGAAATGGCTTATGTTTCCATGAAGCAGATGCTGGAAACCGGCGTGCACTTCGGTCACCAGACCCGCCGCTGGAACCCCAAGATGCGCCCCTTCATCTTCGGCGCCCGCAACGGCATCCACATCATCGACCTGCAGCAGACCGTGAAGCTGTTCCGCACCGCCCATGACAAGGTGGTGGACACCGTGGTCAACGGCGGCAAGGTGGTGTTCATCGGCACCAAGCGCCAGGCCCAGGAGGCCGTGGCCGTGGAAGCCGGACGCGCCGGGCAGTTCTACGTGACCAACCGCTGGATGGGCGGCACGCTGACCAACTTCACCACCATCCAGAAGAGCATCGACCGTCTGAAGAAGCTGGAAGCCATGTTCGCCGACGGCACCGTCAACAAGTACCAGAAGAAGGAAATCCTGCGCATGCAGCGCGAGATGGACAAGCTGCTGGCCACCCTTGGCGGCATCAAGGAAATGGACCGCCTGCCCCAGCTCGCCTTCATCGTGGACCCGCACCGCGAAGACATCGCCGTGAAGGAGTGCCGCAAGCTCGGCATCCCCATCGTGGCGGTCACCGATACCAACTGCGATCCCGACCTGATCGACTTCGTCATTCCCGGCAACGATGACGCCATCCGCGCCATCAAGCTCTTCGTGGCCGCCATCGCCGACGCCTGCATGGAAGGCGACGCCATGCGCAAGGAACGCAAGGGCAAGGACGCCGAGGAAGAACTGAAGAAGGCCGCCGCGCCCAAGGCCGCGCCCGCCCCCGAAGCCGCGCCCGAAGCCGTCGCTGACGCCCCCGCCGCCGAAGCCGCCGCCGAGTAACCAGACCTCCACGACATCTCAGGGAGACCGCACAATGGCAATTACCGCCCAGATGGTTAAGGAACTGCGCGAAAAGACCGGCGCCGGCATGATGGACTGCAAGAAGGCCCTGGAAGAAAACGGCGGCAGCCTCGAAAAGGCCGTGGACTGGCTGCGCCAGAAGGGTCTGTCCAAGGCCGCCAAGAAGGCCGGACGCGCCACCTCCGAAGGCGTCATCGGCAGCTACATCCACTCCAACGGCAAGATCGCCGTCATCGTGGAAGTGAAGTGCGAGACCGACTTCGTGGCCCGCAACGAAAAATTCCAGGAATTCGCCAAGAACGTGGCCATGCAGATCGCGGCCACCAACCCCGCCGCCGTGGACGCCGAGTCCGTGGCTCCCGCCATCATCGAGCGCGAGCGTGAAGTCTACCGCCAGAAGGCGCGCGAGGAAGGCAAGCCCGAGAACATCATCGAGAAGATCGTTGAAGGCGGCATCAAGAAGTTCTACAAGGAGGTCTGCCTCCTGGAACAGCCGTACATCCGCGACGACAAGATGACCATCCGCGACCTGCTGAACGACGTCATCGCCACCCTGGGCGAAAACGTCACCGTCGGCCGCTTCGTCCGCATGCAGCTGGGCGCGGAAGAAGCCTAACCGCGGGACGGAAGCCGCCATGCCGCACGGACGCCACCGCGCCGCAACCGGCATGGAGCAGACCGTGCATGCATCATGAGTGAAAGGGGGGTCGAAAGACCCCCTTTTTCGCGGGCTGCGACTTAGGGTATGTTTGGGGGGTATGCTCCCCTGCGGCAGCCGCGCGGGCGGCACCACGAACGTCCCGCCGCCTGCCGCGCCCTCTGGCGGCCCCGCCGCCGCGCAAGCCCCCACGGGACGGGGTTTCGTCCCTCCCCGGCGCGCCCCGCGCGCCCCACGCAACCGGCCCCGCGCGCGAACGGCCCACCGCCCCGCCGCCCGGCCCCGGAGAAAGAACACCCATGCGCGACACCTTCCTCGTCTTCGGCCAGCCGCTCATCGAACAGGCGGAAATGGACGAAGTGCTCGACAGCATGAAGCGGGCGTGGATAGGCACCGGCCCCAAGGTGCACCAGTTCGAAAAGGATTTCGCCGCCTACAAGGGCATGCCCTACGCCGCCGCCGTCAACTCGTGCACGGCCGCGCTCCAGCTTTCCTGCCTTGCCCTCGACCTTGAGCGGGGCGACGAGGTGATCACCACGGCCATGACCTTCTGCGCCTCGGTGAACGCCATCATCCACTCCGGCGCCACCCCGGTGCTGGCCGACGTGGACCCGGCGACCCAGAACATCGACCCGGCCGACATCGAGCGCCGCATCACCCCGCGCACCAAGGCCCTGCTGGTGGTGCACTTCGCCGGGCGCGCCTGCGACATGGACCCCATCATGGACATCGCGCGGCGGCACAATCTTTCCGTCATCGAAGACTGCGCCCACGCCATCGAAACCACCTACAAGGGCAGGCAGGCGGGGGACATCGGCGACATCGGCTGCTTCAGCTTCTACGCCACCAAGAACGTGGTCACCGGCGAGGGCGGCATGATCCTCTCGCGCGACAAGGCCAAGATCGACCGCATGAAGATCATGGGCCTGCACGGCATGAGCGCCGACGCCTGGGCCCGCTTCTCCGATTCGGGCTACAAGCATTACTATGTCGTGGACCACGGCTTCAAATACAACATGATGGACATGCAAGCCGCCCTCGGCATTCACCAGCTGAAGCGGGTGGAAGACTACTGGAAGCGCCGCGAGGCCGTGTGGCAACGCTACATGCACGCCTTCGCCGACCTGCCCGTGGGCCTGCCCGCCGCGCCGGAGCCGGACACCCGCCACGCCTACCACCTGTTCGCCATCCGGGTGAACGAGGCGCGCTGCGGCGTCTCGCGCGACGCCATGCTGCCCATGATGACCGCCCGCAAGATCGGCGTGGGGGTGCACTACCTAGCCATTCCGGAACACCCCTACTACCGGAAGAACTACGGCTGGAACCCGGACGACTACCCCAACGCCGTGGCCTACGGCCGCGAAACCATCTCCCTGCCCATCTCGCCCAAGCTGAGCGAACAGGACGTGGACGACGTGATCGAGGCCGTGCGCGACATCGTCACCGGCAAGGGGTAACGCTGACGGTCAGCTGTTTTTGTCAGCCTCCGGCGGGCAGAGGGCAAAGCCCCCTGCACCCCCGAGTTTAAATTCTCCGTCTTTCTTGCCTTCCCGCTGTACGGGAAATTGCCTTTCTTCCTTATACCCCGCAGCGGTCTTCCGCTGCGGGTGGCTGGTGCGGACACGATGCAAGGAATTACGAGTTTTGCCCGCCGGACAAGGCGGATCGGCGTTTTTTGAGCGCAGCGTACTCTTGTACGTGAGCATCAAAAACGCCGAGCCAACGCCGTCCGGCGGCAAAAGACGGATTCTGCGGGCAGCGTGACCGCTCGCCCCTGACCACGCAATCACCAACTCGCCCCCTCTTCCTCCCCCCAACCTCAACCCCGCCGCCACGGCAGGTCCGCATGCCCCCCGCCATCACCGGCCTCGTGCTCACCTACAACGGCGAACGCCTGCTCGACAGGTGCCTGGCCTCGCTGTCCTTCTGCGACAAGGTCCTGGTGGTCGATTCCTTCAGCACCGACCGCACCGTGGACATGGCCCGCGCGGCCGGGGCAGAGGTCATCCAGCGCGCATGGGAAGGCCCCGGCCCGCAGTTCCGCCACGCCCTGTCCGTCATCGACACCGAATGGGTGTTCAGCCTGGACCAGGACGAAATCTGCACCGAAGAACTGCGTGAAAGCGTGCTGGCCGCCGTGCGGGCGCAGGTGCGCGGGGGCGACGGCAGCCACGGGGCTCACGCACGCCGGGCCGGGTACTGGGTGCCCCGCCGCTCGTGGTACTTCGACCGATTCATGAAGCACAGCGGCTGGTACCCGGACTACCTGCTGCGCCTGTTCCGGCCCGAAAAGATGGACGTGCACGTCTCGGGCGCGCACTACTCGTTCCACCCCAAGGGCGAAACCGGCCGCCTGCGCGGCGACATCCTGCACTACCCGTACGACAGCTTCCGCCAGCACCTGGACAAGATCAACTCCTACGCCCAGCAGGGCGCGGACGACCTGCGCGCCAAGGACCGCCAGGGCGGCGTGGCCGTGGCCACGGCGCACGGCCTGGCCCGGTTCCTGAAACTGTACGTGGTCAAGCTGGGCTTTCTGGACGGGCGGGCGGGCTACATCAACGCGGCGCACGGGGCGTTCTACGCCTTCCTGAAGTACATCCGGGTCCGCGAGGGTGACTGGGGCGCGCCCTTCGACCACCACTAGTGGCTGTGTCTACATTGTCCTTTCGCCCGTTGGCTTCGTCTAACTTCGCCTGCCATGTCAGTCGAATACGATAAGAGTATACTCCCTCATGGCAAGCTCGTTTTCCTTGCCAACGAACGAAAAACCTAATGTAGACACAGTCACTAGACGCACCGGCGGCACCGGCGGCGGGCACCCATCGCGGCAAACGCGCCCCCGCCAGCGAACCCGAATTTACGACGACGCAACACCAAACCACCACACCGAGGGACGGACATGAGCGAACTCCGCTACAAGCGCGTGCTGCTGAAACTCAGCGGCGAAGCCCTGGCGGGCGAAAACAAGTTCGGTATTGACCCCCAGACTGTTTCGAAGATATGCGAGGAAATCGCCGAGGTTGTCGACATGGGCCTGCAAGTGGCGCTTGTCATCGGCGGCGGCAACATCTTCCGCGGCCTCTCCTCGTCCGCCAAGGGCATGGACCGCTCATCGGCCGACTACATGGGCATGCTGGCCACGGTGCTCAACGCCCTGGCCGTGCAGGACGCCCTGGAAAAGATCGGCCATCCCACGCGGGTGCTTTCGGCCATCACCATGCAGGAAGTCTGCGAGCCCTACATCCGCCGCCGGGCCGACAGGCACCTGGAAAAGGGCCGCGTGGTCATCTGCGCGGCGGGCACCGGCAACCCCTACTTCACCACCGACACGGCGGCCGCGCTGCGCGGCATGGAACTGAAGTGCCAGGCCATCATCAAGGCCACCAAGGTCGACGGCGTCTACGACAAGGACCCCATGAAGCATGACGACGCCGTGATGTTCCGCAGCCTCGGCTATGTCGAAACGCTCCAGCGCAAGCTCGGCGTCATGGACTCCACGGCCATCACCCTGGCCATGGAGAACAACGTGCCCATCATCGTCTGCAACATGTTCAAGGGCAGCATCAAGCGCGTGGTCATGGGCGAAGACGTCGGAACCATCGTACACGGAGGCTAACCCCCTATGGATATGGACACCATTCTTCTCGACGCCGAAGAGCGCATGGAAAAGGCCATCGGCTCCCTGGACCGCGAATTCGCCAAGCTGCGCACCGGCCGGGCCTCCACCTCGCTGGTGGACAACATCAAGGTGGACTATTACGGCACGCCCACGCCCATCAACCAGCTGGCGTCCGTCAGCGTGCCCGACAGCCGCACCCTGACCATCCAGCCGTGGGACCGTTCCGCGTTCGCGCTGGTGGAAAAGGCCATCATGAAGTCGGACCTGGGCCTCAACCCGGTCAACGACGGCAAGATCATCCGCATTTCCATCCCGCCGCTGACCGAGGAACGCCGCAAGGACCTCGTGAAGGTGGCCCGCAAGTACACCGAAGAGGCCAAGGTGGCCGTGCGCAACGTGCGCCGCGACGCCAACGACGCCCTGAAGAAGCTGGAAAAGGCCAAAGAGGTGTCCGAGGACGACGTGCGCAAGGCCACCGACGACGTGCAGAAACTTACCGACCGCTTCGTTGCCAAGTCGGACGAGAAGTGCACGGCCAAGGAAAAGGAAATCATGGAACTTTAGGGGGGCTGCCCCCAGCCGCACCGGCACGAATGACCGAGCGGCCAATGATTCCACATGGCCGGTCGCGCCCGCAGCAGTCCCGCCCCGCGCACGCGGATGCACGGACGGGCGGGCGGGACCGGCCATGGCGCATATGACGCGGACGCAACGCCCGCGCACCAGAGGCTTATCGTGAACAACGCCCCCACGGCAGGCTCCGCCCTGCCGGACACGCTCTCGCCGGACACGTCGTCACCGGACACGCTGCCCCGCCACGTGGCCGTCATCATGGACGGCAACGGACGCTGGGCCACCCAACGCGGCCTTTCGCGCAGCGACGGCCACCGCGCGGGCACCGAGGCGGCCCGGGCCATCGTCACCGAATGCCGCACCCTGGGCATCCCCCACCTGACCATGTACACCTTCTCCAAGGAGAACTGGGGCCGCCCCGGCGCCGAGGTGAAGTTCCTGTTCGACCTGCTGGTGGAATTCCTGCGCGAGGAGTTGCCCAACCTCATCAAGCGCGACATCCGGCTTTCGGTGTTCGGCCAGCTGGCCGACCTGCCGCTGGCCGCGCGCAAGGCGCTGGAGCACGCCATCGGCCGCACCGCCGCCTGCTCCGCCATGCGCCTGAACCTGGCGCTCAACTACTCCGCCCGCGACGAAATCCTCATGGCCTGCCGCGCCCTGGCCGCCGAAGGCTTCGCGCCCGAGGCCATCACCGAAGAAGCCTTCGCCACCCGGCTGTGGACAGCGGGCCAGCCCGATCCGGATCTGGTCATCCGCACCAGCGGCGAGGTGCGCATCAGCAATTTCCTGCTCTACCAGAGTGCCTACAGCGAATTCCACTTCACCGACACCCTCTGGCCAGACTTCACCCCCGAGCATTTCCGCGCCGCCCTGCGCGACTACGCCGGCCGGCAGCGCCGCTTCGGCAAAACGGAGGCAACCCCCGCGTGACCCCGGCATCCCCGCATTTCCAACGCGTCGTCACCGGCACGGCCCTCGCCGCCCTGCTCACCGTGGGCCTCGCCATCGGCGGCTGGGTGCTGCTGATCATGGTGGTGGCCGTGGCCAGCCTGGCCCTGCTGGAATTCTACACCATGTTCTGGCCCGGCAACGCCCGCCTGCCCCTGAAGGCCGCAGGCATGGCCCTTGGCGCGGCCGTGCTGGCCGCAGGGCACATGGACCGCCCCTGGATGGTGCTGGGCTGCGTCGCCGCCGCCTTCCTGGTGGGCGCGGTGGGCTTTCTGCTCACCTGGGGCGGCGGCGACGACGACTGCCGCTTCACCGAAGGCCAGGTGCTGGCCAGCGGCATCCTGTACGTGCCCGTGCTGCTGCTGCCCGCCCTGCACTTCAACCGCTGGGAACAGCTGGTGGTCGTGCTGGCCGCCGTCATCTCCGACACCGGCGCCTATTTCATCGGCACCTGGTTCGGCAAGGCCCGCATCTGGCCGCGCGTCAGCCCCAAGAAAAGCTGGGCGGGCAGCCTTGGCGGCTTCGTGCTGTGCGTGGCCGCCTGCACCGGCGTGGGCATGGCCGCAGGCACCGCCCCGTGGTGGGCCTTTGTCCTGCTGGGCGGCCTGCTGAACGTGGCCTCGCAGCTTGGCGACTTCTTCGAATCCGCCCTCAAGCGCACCCTCGGCGTCAAGGACTCCGGCGCGCTCCTGCCCGGACACGGCGGCCTGCTCGACCGCATCGACAGCCTGCTCTTCGTCGTGCCCGCCTATGCCGCCCTGGATTCGGTGTTTCCGTTCTTTTAACTGGACATGACCGGGGGAAGGGGGCGTCTCCTGCCCCCGGGACAGTTCCAGCCATGCCACAACGCACATAGTTTACACCCCATGCAACGACACGAGACACTCGACCTGGAAGATTTCGAGGCCCTGCTGCACCGGGCGGCGGCCATGATCGCGGACCGGGTGGAGCGCATCGGCCCGCGCGCCGAGGGTCCGGTGGTGCACCCGGCCACGTTCGACGAACTGGCGGCGCTGATTCCGTCCGACTGGCCCGAACACGGCGCGGGCGCGGACGCGGTGCTGGACGAGGTGGCGCACTGCATCGAACCGTACGCCACGCGCATCGGACACCCGCGCTTTCTGGCCTGGATCACCACCAGTCCGGCCCCGGCAGGCACGCTGGGCGACATCGTGTGCACGGGGCTGAACCAGGCGCCGCTGTCGTTCAAGGGCGGCCCGGCGGCCACGGTGCTGGAGCACGTGGTCATCGGCTGGCTGGCCCGGCTGTTCGGCCTGCCGGAAGCGGTTGGTGGCGAGCTGGACGGCCCGGGCGGCACCATCGTGTCCGGCGGCACCATGGCCAACCTGATGGGGCTGACCGTGGCCCGCCACGCGCACTTTCCGGAGGCTGCCGCCAAGGGCCTCGCGGGCCTCGGGCGCACGCCGGTGCTGTATGTCTCGGACCAGGGGCACATGTCCATCGAACGTTCGGCGGTGCTGCTGGGCCTGGGCGCGGACAACGTGCGCGCGGTGCCCTCCGGGGCGGACAACCGCATGGACGTGGCGGCCCTGTGCGCGGCCATCGCGGCGGACAGGCTGGCGGGGCTGGCCCCGTTCTGCGTGGTGGCCCAGGCGGGCTCGGTGACCACCGGCGCGGTGGACCCGCTGCCGGACATCGCCGACGTGTGCGCGGCCGAGGGGTTGTGGTTCCACGTGGACGCGGCCTACGGCGGCGCGGCCATGCTGACGGACGAAGGCCGCGCGCTGCTGGCGGGCGTGGAACGGGCGGACTCCATCTGCGTGGACCCGCACAAGTGGTTCTTCATCCCGCTGGAATGCGGGGTGACCCTGTTCCGCAGCAAGGCGCAACAGATCGCCACATTCCGGGCCCGCGCCTCGTACCTGGGCGAGGAAAACCCGCACGACCTCAAGAACACCACTTTCATCCTCAGCCGCGCCAACCGCGCCCTGAAGGTGTGGTTCGCCTTCCGCACCTACGGCCGCGACCGGCTGCGGCGCATCGTGGCCCGCAACATGGAACTGGCCCGGCAATTCCGCGACCTGTGCGCCGCCTCGCCGGAATGGCGGGTGCTGGCCCCGGTGCAACTGTCCATCGCCTGCGCGCGCTACGTGCCGCAGGGGGACGGCTGGAGCGAGGAACAGGTGGACCGCTTGCAGGTGCGCCTGCTGGAACGGCTGGAGGCGTCGGGCGAAGGGTTCCTGACCCCGGCCATGGTGCGCGGCCGGGCCGGGGTGCGCCTGTGCGTGGCCAACCATCGCACGTCTGGGGCCGACATCCGCCTGCTGTTCGACCTCATGACCTCGCTCGGCCGCGAACTGGCGGCGCAGGAGCCCCAAGGCCCCAAGGCTCCGCAGACCCCGCAGGTTTAGACCCGCCCTTGCACGGCGGAAAGGGAAGGACACGGGCATGATCCGCTACATCTCGCGCATGCCGGACCGGGCCTGGGAAGACGCCCGGCCGCGCACGGTGGCCCTGCTGGGCAGCACCGGCTCCATCGGCACCAGCGCGCTGAAGGTCGTCGAGGCCCACCCCGGCCTGTTCCGGGTGGCCGCGCTGGCCGGGGCGCGCAACGTGCGCCTGCTGGCGGAGCAGGCCGCCCGCCACCGGCCGCCGCACCTCGGCGTGCTGGACGAGGCGGGCGCGGCGCAACTGCGCGCGCTGCTGCCCGCCGGATACGCGCCGGATATTCACGTGGGGCCGGAAGGGTACGCCGCGCTGGCCGCCCTGCCGGACGCCTCCACGGTGCTCTCGGCCCAGGTGGGCGCGGCCGGGCTGCGCGCCACGCTGGCCGCCGCGCGGGCGGGCAAGGTGATCTGCCTGGCCAACAAGGAATCGCTGGTGCTGGCGGGGGCGCTCATCAGGCAAATTTGCGCGGAGACGGGCGCGGTGGTGCTGCCCGTGGATTCCGAGCACAACGCCGTGTTCCAGGCCCTGCGCGTGCACGATACCTTGCGGGACGGGGCACGCGCGCCCGATGCCGTGCGGCGGATCATCCTCACCGCGTCGGGCGGCCCGTTCCGGGGGCGCGACCGGGCCTTCCTGTCCACAGTCACCCGCGAGCAGGCCCTGAATCATCCCAACTGGTCCATGGGCGCAAAGATCACCATCGATTCCGCCACGCTGATGAACAAGGGACTGGAGGTCATCGAGGCATACCACCTGTACGGCGTGGCCCCGGACGACATCGAGGTGGTGGTGCACCCGCAGTCCATCGTGCATTCG
Organism: Desulfovibrio sp.; assembly: GCA_022837365.1. GTDB lineage: Bacteria > Desulfobacterota > Desulfovibrionia > Desulfovibrionales > Desulfovibrionaceae > Cupidesulfovibrio. The sequence continues at coordinate 12,384 of JALHHV010000012.1, forward strand.
CTGGTGGAATACGCCGACGGCTCGCAGATCGCCCACCTGGGCACGCCGGACATGCGCATCGCCATCGCCTACTGCATGGCCTGGCCGCGCTGCGTGGACACCGGGGTGGCCCCGCTGGACCTGGTGCGGGCGGGCTGCTTGACCTTCGAGGCCCCCGACTTATCCTCTTTCCCGTGTCTTGCGCTGGCGCGGCGCGTGCTTGCGAGCGAGGCGCGCACCCCCGGCGGCGCGGGCCTGCCCGTGGTGCTCAACGCCGCCAACGAGGCGGCGGTGGATCTTTTCCTGCACGGGCGCATCGGGTTCATGGACATTCCCGCGCTCATCGAACGGGCGCTGGACGCCCACCAAGCCGAATCGGCAGACGCCGAAACGGCAGGCGCGGAGCCGCCAGACGCGGAGTCGACGGAACAGGCGAATACCGACGGATACATGCCGATGCACGACATCGACCACATAGAGGCGCTCGACGCCGCAACCCGCCGCCGCGTGCGCCTCTGGGCCAACGCGGCAGGCACGCAAGGAACGGGCAACGCATGAGCAGCTTTATTTCGGTCCTTCTGGTCCTCGGGGGCCTGATCTTCTTCCACGAGTTGGGACACTTCCTGGTGGCCCGGCTGTTCGGCATCGGCGTGCAGACCTTTTCGCTGGGCTTCGGCCCGCGCCTGTTCGGCTGGCGCGGCGGCCAGACCGACTACCGGCTCTCGCTGGTGCCGCTGGGCGGCTACGTGTCGCTGGTGGGCGAAAGCGAGGACGCCGAACTGCCCGAAGGCTTCCAGAAACGGCACAGCTTCACCCTGCGCCCGGCGTGGCAGCGGCTGCTGGTCATCGCGGCCGGGCCGGTGTTCAACCTGCTGCTGGCGTGGTTCATCTACTGGGGGCTGTTCTGGGCCCAGGGGCAGTTCCAACTGGCCCCGGAAGTGGGCCGGGTGCAGCCGGAAAGCCCGGCCGCCATCGCGGGCGTGGCCCCCGGCGACCGCATCGTGTCCATCGGCGGCAGGCAGGTGCAATGGTGGGACGACGTGGCCGGGTCCATCGTGGCCAGCGAGGGCCGCGAACTGGCCATCGCCATCGACCGCAACGGCACGGCCCTGACCCTGAACGTGCAGCCCGAGGTGCGCACCCGCAAGACCATCTTCGGCGAGGACGAGCGCACCTGGCTCATCGGCATCCAGGCTTCGGGCCGCACCGTGTCCGTGCCGCTGGACGGCTCCTCGGCCATGAAGGCCGGGCTGGACCAGACCTGGCGGATGATCGTCATCACCGGCCAGAGCGTGCAGAAGATCTTCGAGCGGGTGGTGCCGCTGGATTCCGTGGGCGGGCCCATCATGATCGCCCAGATGGTCAGCGAGCAGTCGCGCCAGGGGCTGGACAGCGTGCTGGCCCTCACCGCGCTGATCAGCATCAACCTGGGCCTCCTGAACCTGCTGCCCGTGCCGGTGCTGGACGGCGGGCACATCATCTTCCTGACCATGGAAATGGTCATGCGCCGCCCGGTCAACGCCCGCCTGCGCGAGGTGACCACCCGCATCGG
>JALHHV010000373.1:0-2601 GCA_022837365.1 Desulfovibrio sp.
TGGCGGCGTTCCTCGGGCGAATATTCGAATTCGTCCTCCAGGCGTTCCGACGTCAGGTATTCCTCGAGTTCGTCGAGATACTTCATGTTCAGCATGGCGGCGTCTCCATGGGCCGACGGGACTGGCCCGGCGGTGCGGTGTGGTGGCGGCGCGCGGCCCAATGCGCGGGTGTCCAGGGGCGTCTGAACGACGCGCCCGTGCGCACGGGCCTGGCGGTTCGGGCGGGCGGCAGCCCGCGCGGATGTTCGGTTCGCGCAGTGCTCTACCGCATTTCGCGGCGCAGGTGAAGCGGTTGTCCCCACCTTTGCCGCATCCGGCCCCGCTGGCGATGCGCCGCCGTTTCGCGTATATCCCCCCTGCGCGGTCCACGGGCCGCAGCCCTTTTTCACGGCAGGAAGCCATGAGCGTGCACGCGCCCGAAACATCCCCCCTCGCCGCCTCCTGCGCCGACCACCCGGAATCCGGGTCGCCGGGCGGGCGCGCCGTGTTGCTGGGCCTGCTGGCCTTCTGCACGGCCTTCGCCATGCGCATGCTGGAATACCCCGCCTGGCAGACCCCGGAATACCAGTTGGACGGCGAATACCTGCTGGCCACCCACGACGCCTATCACTGGACGGCGGGGGCCGACGGCTTCGAGTTCGGCGCGGGGCATCCCATGTCCGAACTGGTGCGCTACGTGGCCCTGCTGACCCATTCCACGTCGGGAGAGGTGGGCTTCTGGCTGCCGCCGGTCATGGGCAGCCTGCTGGCGGTGGCGGTGTTCGCCTGGGCCGCCGCGCTGGGCGGCATGGAGGCCGGGCTGTGCGCCGGGGTGCTGGCCTCGCTGGCGCCCGGCTTTCTGGCCCGCACCTTGCTGGGCTACTGCGACACCGACCTGGTGACCCTGCTGTTCGCGCTGGTGGCCGGGCTGGGACCGGGGCTGTGGCTGGCTCCGCGCCTGCGCACCCTGCCGGGGATGGCCGTGTCGCTGTACCGGCGGCTGCGGCGCGGACCAGCGTCGACAGCAGGCGGCGGAGCCACGCCCGATGACGGCGATGACGGTGACGACGGGGACGATCCCCTGGCTCCCCGCTGGATGGCGGTGCTGCTGTGCAGCGGCCTGCTGGGCTGGTGGTCGCAGGAATGGCATTCCATGTTTCCGTACCTGGTGCGCTACTACGCGCTGCTGGTGCCCGGCCTGGCCGTGGTCTTCGGCAGGCGCGGCCGCCGGGCGGACCTGATGGTGGGCGGGCTGCTGTACGCCCTGCCCATGCTGGGCGGCTGGCCGGGCTTTGCCGGGGCGGCGCTGCTGGCGGTGGGGCTGCGCGGGCCGTGGCCCTTCCTGCGGGCGCTGGCCGAACGGCGGGTGGTGCATGCCGCGCTGTGGCTGGTGGTGCTGTGGCTGGTGGCTGACGCCGAGGTGTTCCAGACCATGTTGCGCTCCGCCCAGAGCTACATCAAGCGGGCGGGCGACGCCGTGGCCCAGCCCGACGGCGACGTGCTGGTCTACCCCTCGGTGGCCCAGAGCATCATCGAGGTGCAGGACCTTTCGGTGGCCGAGGTGCTGGCCTATTTCCACCCGTGGATACCCGCCGCCCTGGCCGGGCTGGCCGGGTTCGGCGTGGCGCTCGTCGCGCGTCCGGCGGCGCTGTTCCACCTGCCGCTGGCGGTGCTGGCCTTCCTGTCCATCAAGCTGGGCGGGCGCATGGTGATGTTCGGGGCGCCGGTGATGGCGCTGGGCATCTGCATGCCGGTGCACTGGCTGGCGGGGCTGGTGCTGCGCGACAATTTCTACCGCACCGCCGGGCGGCTGCTGGTTTCCGCCGTGCTGCTCACGCTGCTGGGCGCGCCGTATCTGGAAGTGATCCCGGCCATGACCCAGGGACCCATCCTGAACAAGCGGCACGCGGCGGCGCTGAAGTTCCTGCGCACCAACACGCCGGAAGATTCCATGATCTGGAACTGGTGGGACTGGGGCTATTCCACCCACCATTTCGCGCACCGCTCCACCATCGCCGACGGCGCCAGCCACGGCGGGCCTTCGCTGTTCGTGCCCGCCGCCGTGTACGCCTCGGACAATCCGCGCTTCGCCCGGCAACTCATCAAGTACGCGGCCAGCAAGGGCAACATTCCCGGCAACGTCTTCGAGGGCATGAACAACCACGACGCCGACGACCTGATGCGCAAGCTGGCCGCCCGGAAGGAGCCGCTCGTCGCCGCACAGGGCAGGCAGTACCTGGTGGTCAGCTTCGACATGCTGCGCCTGGGCTTCTGGATAACCACCTACGGCCGCTGGGACTTCCTGGCCAGGGAAGGGCGGGGCTACCAGATCGCCTCCATCAGCAAGCCGTTGCAGTTCAGCATGGAGAACGGCGTGGTGCTGGTGCAGAACATGGACCCGGTGTACGCCGAATCCATCGACGTATTCGACGATACCGGCCTGCAACGCCAGATGTACTTCCGGTTCAACGGGCGGCACTTCATCTTCAATCGCACCACCGGCGACAAGCTGGTCATCGACGACGACATGTACAACACGCTGATGGTGCAGTTGCTGCTGTCGTCACCCGAGGACCCGCGCTTCACGCCCTATTTCAAGCTGGTGTTCGACAACGTGCATAC
>JALHHV010000373.1:2628-4443 GCA_022837365.1 Desulfovibrio sp.
GCGTCCAGCCCGTAGGCGCCGCCGATGACGAAGCACGGCACGGCCGTGGCGTTTTCCGTCAGCCGGTCCAGCAGCGCGGCGAACTCGCGCGAGGTGTGGGCCTTGCCGTGTTCGTCCATACACACCACGATGTCGGCGTGGCCAAGGGCGGCCAGCAGGCGCGCGCCTTCGTCGGCGTTGCGTCTGGCGGGCGGCAGGGCGGCGTCGCCGTCGCGGACCAGGGTTTCGGTCACGCGCCAGGTGTGGCGCAGCCGTTCCATGTAGTGCGCGGCGGCCTGCTGCCAGAACGGCGTCTTCAGCTTGCCCACCGCCAGAAGGCGCAGTGATTTCACAAAACCTCCGGGTGCGTGCGTTTCCGGCCATGGTCTATCCCGGAGCGGAGCGGGGGGCAAGGCGCGCCGCGCGGCGCGGCATCCGGCCCGATGCTCCGGTTTCCTTTTCGCTGCCTGATCCAACAACGGATTGCGTCATGCTGAACATGGACGATGCGGCCGCGCTGCTGCGCGCGGGACGGGTGGTGGTGTTCCCCACCGAGACCTTTTTCGGGGTGGGCTGCCTGGCCACCCATGCCGGCGCCGTGGACGAGGTGTACCGGGTGAAGCGTCGCGTCCACCGGCTGGCCCTGCCGGTCATCGCGGGCCACGTGGACCAACTGGCGCAGGTGGCCGCCCGCATGGACCCGGTGGCGGAAGGGCTGGCCCGGCGGTTCTGGCCGGGGCCGCTTTCCGTGCTGCTGCCCGCCGCGCCCGGTGTGCCCGCGCCGCTCACCGGCGGCACGGGGCGCGTGGCCGTGCGCCTGACCCCGCACCCCGTGGCCCGTGAACTGTGCCTGCTGGCCGGTGGCCCGCTGGTGGCCAGCAGCGCCAACATCAGCGGCAGGCCCGCCGTGACCCGCGTGGCCGACCTTGACCCCGAACTGACGGTGGAAGTGGCCGGGGTGCTGGACCTGCCCCCCGCCCCGCCCGGCGGGTTGCCCTCCACGCTGGTGGAGGTGCTGGATGGGGGCGGCGGCGGTGCCGCTGCCGGCCTGCCCCGTCTGCGGGTGTTGCGGGCCGGGGCCGTTCCGGTGCAGGCCCTGCGCGACGCCGGGTATGCGGTGGAGTGAGCGGTTGGGGGATTCCCTACCGGGTCAGTACAAAAAATTTCCGAGGCCCTTGGGCGGAAAAAGGAGCCGCAAGACCGCGCCGGACAGGCGTTGCGCGGCGACGGCACAGGACGCGGCAAAAAAGTTGAACTGATTGTGCAAACGGCCTGCGCGGTGAATTGGCCGTGCGTGTGCCGTGAAATACAGTGAAAACAGTAGAGTATGTCTTGGTCGAGAAGTCCGGGCATGCCCGGTCATCCCGTATTCGCGCCTTGGCACACCGCTTGCTATAGCTTGATCACCTTCCTTTCTTTGCAGAGAGCCGGTCCTACAGGGGTGTGGGGCCGGTTTTTCTTTTGCGCGCGTCCGTCACCGCGTCTCCAGCAGCGCCCGCGCCGCGTCCAGCACCGCGTCCACGGTGATGGCGTCCATGCACGGGGCCGCCTCCGGCATCTGGTCCACGTCGGCGCGCTCCTGCCCGCCACGGTTCCGCCAACCGCACCCGAGAACGCGCAGGGTGGCGGAGCAGGGCGCGCAGTCCAGGGGGCTGGTCAGCGCCACGGCCCCGTGCGGCCGCCACGCGGCGGCGGGGGCCGGGCCGAACAGGGCCAGCACCGGCGCACCGTGCAGCGCGGCAAGATGCAGTGGCCCGGAATCGTTGCCCACGACCAGCCGCGCGCGGCGCAGCACGCGGGCCAGTTCGCCGTGGTCGGCCGGGGTGACCACCGGGA
>JALHHV010000374.1 GCA_022837365.1 Desulfovibrio sp.
GCGCGCCGCCACCGGCTGGTCGAACAGCCCCTGCAACAGCGGCACCAGCGCCGCGCCCATGCCCTGCCCCGCTCCCTCGGCCATCACCGCTCCCGTTCCTTGGGGGTCGTTGTCCCGCTCCCCGCCCTGGCCGGTGTGCGAAACAACAACGATGCAAAACGTTGCAAAATCTTTCACAAGGCTAGCCCATTCACCGCACCGGAGCAAGCAGGACCTTGCATAAAACATACAACACCTTGAAATAACAGAGCGATAACGATATGTGAATTATGGAACGAAGCTTGCTCCTGCCCTGATCCTGAACCGACGCACCGCGAGCGCACACCGCAGGGGGCAGTGCCGCCGTCGCCGCCGTTTTCAAATGAGGAGCACCTTCATGGGGATCAAGACCAGACTGTACCTGCTGCTCGCTTCCGTTCTCGTGGCCCTGGCCGCCATCGTGGCCGCCGAACAGCAGTGGGCGGACAAGACCCGCAAGCACATCACCACGGTGGATTCGCTGCTGCAACGCATCGCGGCGGCCGACCCCGGCAACGCGGCTATGTGCGACAAGGGCCGGTCCACCCTGGCCCGCTACAACGCCTCTCTGGACGAGGTGTTCCGCACGGTGACGGAAACCGACGCCATGATCCAGGCCGGGCGGTCCGTGGAACCGGCGCTGGCCGACATCCGCAAGGCCTACGAGGAAAAGGCCGACGAGATTTCCGGCCTGGTCAAGACGGTGAACACGGTCATCGAGGCGGGCATGGGCGTGCTGATCACCCTGTTCGTGCTGGCCGTGATCTCGGGCATCACCCGTTCGCTGGCCGCCTTGCAGTCCTTCTCGCGCGAGGTGGCGGCAGGCAGGCTGGACGCCACGGCCAGCGGCAACCTGGCGGGCGAGTTCGGCCTGCTGCGCGACGACCTGACCGCCATGGTCGGCCGGTTGAAGGAAACCCTGAACGACTGTTCCGCCAAGGGCCAGGAGGCCAGCCACCAGGCCGAGCAGGCCCGCGCCGCCATGCAGGCGGCCACCGCGCGCGAGCAGGAAGTGAGCGCGCTGGTGGAAACCATGCGCCGCGTGGCCGGAGAGGCCGCCGCCATCGCGGGCGACCTTACCGACGCCTCGCAGGAACTGGCCGCCCAGACCCAGCAGGTCAGCGCCGGGGCCGAGGTGCAGCGCGCCCGCATGGCCGAGACCGCCACCGCCATGGACCAGATGAACGCCACGGTCATGGAGATCGCCCGCAACGCCACCCTGGCCGCCGACGCCTCCAGGTCCACCCGCGAAGAGGCCCAGAAGGGCGCGCAGGTGGTGGAGAACGCCGGGCGGTCCATCTCGCGCGTGCACGAGATAGCCACCCGCCTGCGCGCGGACATGCAGTCGCTGGGGCGCGACGCCGAATCCATCGGCGAGGTCATCAACGTCATCAACGAAATCGCGGACCAGACCAACCTGCTGGCGCTGAACGCGGCCATCGAGGCGGCCCGCGCGGGCGACGCCGGACGGGGATTCGCCGTGGTCGCCGACGAGGTGCGCAAGCTGGCCGAAAAGACCACCAACGCCACCAAGGAAGTGGAAACGCGCATCTCGGCCATCCAGACCGCCGCCCAGCGCAACGTGAGCAACATGGACACGGCCACCCAGGCCGTGGGCGACGCCACCGGGCTGGCCGACGAATCGGGCGGGGCGCTGCGGCGCATCGTGGAGTTCGCGGACAATACGGCCGGGCAGGTGCAGTCCATCGCCGCCGCCAGCGAAGAGCAGTCGGCCGCGTCGGACCAGATCAGCCGCGCCGTCACCGAGGTCAACGACGTGGCCGCCGAATCGGCGCGGGGCATGGAGGCGGCCAGCGAGGCCGTGCGCGCCCTGGCCGCCATGGCCGGGCGGCTGCGGACCATCATCCAGCAGATGGACGGAAGCAAGCGCTGATACCGGGCGCACGCGGCACCCGCGAGCCGTGATGCCCCCCCCGGAACGGACGGCATGCCCTGCCGCCGGGGTCCGGAAAAGGCAACAGGCCCGGCGCGTTGAGCGCCGGGCCTGTCCTGCGTCGTCTCGCCTGTTCCGCCTAGGCGAAACCGGGAAGCGGCGGACGCGCACCGCCTGTCGCGAACCGGTCCGGGACTGCCGACATACCGGGCCGGGCGGAGGGCGGATTCGCCGTGTGGAGGCAGGGCGATTCGGAACTTCGCGCCGTCACGAAAGGGGCGGCGGGGAGAAGAGGGGGGGCCAGGGATGTGGGCGTCCCTGGCCCCTCGGGGCAAGAGGGAGAACCGGACAGGCATGATCGGCGGAGCCGGGAGCATTGGCCCCGTTGTTCTCGTCTCTCAAATCGTCCCCGGCAGGGCGGCGGCCCGCCGTTGGGGACGCGGGTACTCTCGTTTCTCTGCGCCNNNNAACTGTGCGACCAACCAGACACAATTCCTGCTTAGTCGAGTTCCCGGCAGGAGTCCAGCATTTCGCCGCAGCTTTTCGTGATTTTTTTAGCAAATCATCCCGGCATATTATCACCATACACCCACTGACGCTCCCGGCAGTGGGCACATGCGTTGGCGGCAATTCCTACTCCGCAAGGCGGATGACCACTTCCGCCCCCGGCGAATAGCCCTTCAGTTCCGCCAGCATACCCTTCAGCGCGCCGGACACGATGCGCGCCACGAAGGGGTTCAGCCCCAACTGGTGCCCGTTCACCGTCACCGACAGCGGCCCGTCCACCGAACAGCAGTCGCCCGGCGCGGCCTGATGGGCCACCACCATGCGGGCGAGCCCGGCACAGTCCTGCTGCCCGCAGGCGCCGCAATCCAGCCCCGGCAGCACGAAGCCGCGCTCGGCCACCAGTTCCGCCAGCGCGTCCACGCTGGCCGCGTCGAACCGGGGCAGCCCTTCCGCACCCACCGGGCCGAAGGTGGCCAGCGCCAGCCCCCTGTCCAGGGCCTGGGCCTCGCCCGCCTCGCGCAGGCACAGCACGCGCGGCAGCCAGCCAAGGCTCTTGCCGCCCTCCACCAGCAGCACGTCGGCCCGCACCAGCGGCAGCAGGTCGGCCAGGTG
>JALHHV010000375.1 GCA_022837365.1 Desulfovibrio sp.
GTAGCTGTGCAGGGCGCCCGCCACTTCCATCAGGTAGAAGCTGACGTGGTGCGGGGCCAGCCCTTCGGCGGCGGCGGAAAGGGTGTCGGGCATGCGGTCCACAAGGCGCAGCAGGTCCAGTTCCTCGGGCTGGGTCAGCGGGGCCAGCGCCGCCGCGTCCAGCCGCGCGGGCAGGACAATGGAGCGTTCCGCCGCCTTGCGCAGTACCGCGCACACGCGGGCGTGGGCGTACTGCACGTAGTACACCGGGTTGTCCATGGAACGCTGTTTCACCAGTTCCAGGTCGAAATCGAGGTGGCTGTCACTCTTGCGCGAAAGGAACATGAACCGCGCGGCGTCGGCGCCCACTTCCCTGACCACGTCGTGCAGGGTTTCGAACTGCCCGGCGCGGGTGGACATGGCGGCGCGCATGCGCGGCACGTAGCCGTGATGGTCGGCGCCCCAGATGTCCACGACCAGGTCGAAGCCCCGGTCGTACTTGTTGTCGTGGTAGGCGATGTCCGAGGCGAAGTAGGTCAGCGTGCCGTCGGACTTGCGCAGCACGCGGTCCTTGTCGTCGCCAAGGGTGGTGGTGCGGAACCACAGCGCGCCGTCCTGCTCGAAGGCGAGGCCCGCCTGCTTCAGCCGTTCGAAGGTCTTTTCCACCGCGCCCTCGCGGACCAGGTTCATGGCGTATTCGAAGCAGCGGTCCTGGCCTTCGGCCTCGGGCAGGTCCACCAGGCCGGGATCCTTCGCCAGCATTTCCGCGGCGATGTCCTTGATGTAGTCGCCGCGGTAGAAGTCCTCGGGCAGGATGAACGGGCGGCCGGAAAGCTCCAGCGCGCGCAGCCACACCGAAAGGCCCAGCAGGCGCATCTGCCGCCCGGCGTCGTTGATGTAGTATTCGGTGGTCACGTCATACCCGGCGAAGCGCATCACCCGCGCCAGGCAGTCGCCCAGGGCCGCGCCGCGTCCGTGGCCGATGTGCAGCGGCCCGGTGGGGTTGGCGGACACGTACTCCACCTGCGCCTTGCGGCCCGCGCCCACGTTGGTCGCGCCGTAGCGTTCGCCCGCGGCCTCCACGTGCAGCACGGTTTCGCGCCAGAAATCGGGCGAGTAGGTGACGTTGAGGAAGCCCGGCCCGGCGATGTCCACCGAGGCGATGGCCGGGTCGGAATCGCGCAGGGCGCCGGCAAGGCGCGAGGCCAGTTCGCGCGGGGGCACGCCCGCGTCCTTGGCGAGCACCAGGGCGATGTTGGCGGCAAGGTCGCCGAACGACTTGTCGCGGGGCGGTTCGAGGGTGGCCTTTTCGGGCCAGGAAAGCCCCATGTCCTTCACGATGGCCTGAAGGGAGGCCAGCAACTGCTGACGTGCGCGCATGTGATGTATGGTGTTCCTGTTGGCTTGGAATGAATGACTGCGTGGGCGTCGCCGTTCCGAAGGGGGCGCGCGCCGGACTGGCCCGGATTCCGCGCGCGGCAGGGGCGTCCCGGCCGCGTCAGGCCCACGTATGGGCCACATCAGGATAAGGCCGCCGTGCGCGGAATGGATGCCGCCATGGCGGGGGCGTTTGGTCCAAGGTGGGTCGTGTACCAGAAATCGGCGCGACTGCAAAGCCGCCGGGACGCTCGGTACCGGCGCGCCGCACGCGAAGGGCCGGGTGCGCATGCGCACACCCGGCCCGTGGAATGTCCGTGCGCGGGGGCTAGAACGTAAGGGAGTCGGCCTGTTCCAGGCTGCCCGCGCCCTCGGCGGTCCAGCCGCCTTCCGGCGCGGCGGGCACATTGGAAGCCGCAAGGATGGGGCCCACCATCTTGGTCAGCACGCCCTTGGGACCGGCCTCCACCCAGCGGCGCACCCCGGCGTTCCACTGGTTGGTCACGGTGCCGATCCACTGCACGGAAGAGGTCATCTGCCGGGTCATGACCTCGTGCAGCGATTCGCCGTCGGTGACGGCCTGGCCGGTGACGTTGCAGTACACGGCAAAGCGCGGGCGCGACCAGGTGGCCGTGCGCATGGCCTTGGCCAGTTCCCTGGCGGCCTCGTCCATGAGCGGGCTGTGGAAGGCCCCGCTGACGGGCAGGACGAGCGCGCGGCCCTTGCGGTCCTTGACCCTTGCGGCGGCGTCGGCGATAGCGTCGCGCGTGCCGGACAGCACCAGCTGCCCCGGCGTGTTGTAGTTGGCGATGCGGATCATCTGGCCGGTGGACTCGGCGGACTCGGCCACCACGGCCTCCACGTCGGCCAGCGAAAGTTTCAGCACGGCGGCCATGGCCCCCTTGCCGCCGGGGTCGGCCTCGGACATCAGGCGGCCGCGCAGGGCCACCAGTTCCAGGGTGCTGTCCACGGACAGCGCGCCGGATGCGGCGGCGGCCGCGTATTCGCCCAGGCTGTGCCCGGCGGTGCAGGCCGGGGAGATGCGCCCGGCAAGGCGCAGCCACAGGGACAGGTTGACGGCGGTCAGCGCGGGCTGGAGGTTGCGGGTATCGGCCATGGCCTTCCCGTCGCCGCCGTCCCAGTAGATTTCGCGCAGGGGCAGGCCGCTTGCGCGTTCGGCCTTCTTCCACAGGTCCATGGCCTCAGGCATGGCGTCGGCCACGTCGCGGCCCATGCCGGGTTCCTGCGAGCCGGCGCCGGGCGTGTCCCGGCCGGGGGATATGCGGTATCGTGCGCGGGGCGGACGCGGTTCCACCCCCCTCAGGCCCCCTCAGGCCCGCTCAGGACGGTGCGGCGGCGATGCCGCGCGGGGCGCGCCGCCCGTTCGCTGCATAGTCAAACACGCGCGCCGACGCAAGTGGTGCTGTCGTTTTCGCCCGCACGGCATGGTATGGAAAGCGGCCGGTGCTTGCCAGCATCCGCAGGGGCGGCTACAAGGCCGCCAGTTCCCGTGTCCGGAGGAGATGTCATGCCCCCCGCTGAAGTCCACGTATCCCTGAAGGAACTGGCCCGGCTGTGCGCCGAGGCCGGTTTTGCGCCCGACGAGACGCCCGAGGCCGCGCAGGCCGTGCTGGCGGGCTATCTGGAACTGCTGATGAAGTGGAACCGGGTCATGAACCTGGTGGGCACGCGCACCTGGCAGGCCACCTTCCGCACCCTGATCGTGGACAGCCTGCACCTGGCGCACTTCCTGCGCGCGCTGCCCCTGCCCGAAGCCCCGGAAACCTGGGACCTCGGCGCGGGGGCCGGGCTGCCGGGCATCCCGCTGCGTGCGGTGTGGCAGGCGGGCATCTATCATCTGGTGGATGCGCGCGAGAAGCGCACCCTGTTCCTGTCCAACGTGCTGGCGCGCCATCCCCTGCCGGGCACCGTGGTGTTCCGGGGCAGGGTGGAGGAGTTCATGCCCACGCGGCCCAAGGCGGATTGCGTGGTGAGCCGGGCCTTCCTGCCCTGGCCGGAGGTGCT
>JALHHV010000376.1 GCA_022837365.1 Desulfovibrio sp.
TCATGGAGTAGCCCCATGCTGCTGTCCCTTGCCTGGCTGCGCGAATTCGTTCCCTTCGAAGGCACCGCCGAACAGCTCGGCGACCGTCTGACCATGCTCGGCCTTGAACTGGAGGAAATCCGCCGCCCGTTCGACGCCATCCGCACCATCGTGGTGGGCCACGTGGTGGAACGCGCCAAGCACCCCGAGGCCGACAAGCTGTCGGTGTGCAAGGTGGACGCGGGCCAGGGCGAGTTGCTGGACATCGTGTGCGGCGCGCCCAACGTGGCGGCCGGCCAGAAGGTGCCGGTGGCGCTGGTGGGCACCGCCATGCCCGGCGGCATGGTCATCAAGAAGGCCAAGCTGCGCGGCCAGCCCTCGCACGGCATGATCTGCTCCGAGCGCGAACTGGGCCTCAGCGACGACCACGAAGGCATCATGGTCCTGCCCGAGCACTTCACGGTGGGCAGGCTGCTGGTGGACGAAAACATCCGCGTGGGCAAGAGCCCGGCGCGCATCCGCCACCGGCTCACGGCCATCGGCGTGCGTCCCATCTCCAACATCGTGGACGCCACCAACTACGTGATGATGGAACTGGGCCAGCCTATGCACGCCTTCGACCTGGACCTGCTGGAAGGCGGACGCATCGTGGTCTCCCCGGCGGTGGCGGGCGAGCGCATCGTGACCCTGGACGGCCAGGACCGCGCGCTGGTGGCGGGCGACCTGCTGATCCGCGACGGGGTGAAGCCCGTGGCCCTGGCGGGCGTCATGGGCGGCGCCAACTCCGAAGTTTCCGACGCCACCACCCGCGTGCTGCTGGAAAGCGCCGTGTTCCGCCCCGGCACCGTGCGCCGCACGGGCCGCAGGCTGGGCCTTTCCAGCGAGGCTTCGTACCGCTTCGAGCGCGGCGTGGACCAGGCCGGGGCGGTGTACGCCATGCACCGCGCCGCCCAGATGATGGCCGAACTTTCCGGCGCGCGGCTGCGCCCCGGCGTGTGCAGCGCGGAACCGCGCCCGTGGGCCAGCCCCGCGTTGCGCTTCCGCCCGGCGCGCGCCCGCATGCTGCTGGGCCTTGGCGAGGACGCCATCGGCGACGGGTTCTGCGCCGACACCCTGACCAGCCTCGGCTGCGTGGTGGACAAGTCCGGCGGCGGCGACTGGAAGGTTTCCGCCCCCAGCCACCGCCTGGACTTCGAGCGCGAGGCCGACCTGATCGAGGAAGTGGGCCGCGTGTACGGGCTGGACGCCATCCCGCCCGTGCTGCCCAAGGTCATGCGCCCCCTGGACCAGGCGGGCGCGCCCGTGTCCGAGTACGATTTCTGGACGCGCATCAAGGGCTGGGGCCGGGGCCTCGGCCTCAACGAGGCCGTCAACTACAGCTTCGTGGGCCAGAAGGATCTGGACCACCTGGGGCTGCCCGCCGAAGGCCGCATCCCGATCATGAACCCGCTTTCGGAGGACCAGAACGTGCTGCGCACGGCGCTGGCCCCCGGCCTGCTGAACAACCTGCGCCACAACATCGCGCAGGGCAACGCGGGCCTGCGGCTGTTCGAACTGGCGCGCATCTTCACGGCGGACGACACCTCGGAAACCACCGCCCGCGAACGCGGCCGCCTGGGCATCCTGATGTACGGCGCGCGCCACGACAGCGCTTGGCCCAACCCGGAAGCCGACGCCGACTACCTGGACCTGAAGGGCGTGGTGGAACACTTCGCGGCCTTCCTGCACCTGGGGCAGCCGCGTTGCGAGATGGCCGACGCGCCGCATCCCTTCCTGGCCCCGTGCGTCGCAGTGACGGTGCAGGGCAGGGTGCTGGGCGTCATGGGCCGGGTGAAGCCCGACCTTGCCGACGCCTACCACGCCCGCAAGGACGTGTGGCTGGCCGACATCGACCTCGACGCCGCGCGCCAGTTGCACGACGCGGTGGCGGTGCGTTTCGCCGCGCTGCCGGTGTACCCCCCGGTGCGCCGCGACATCACGGTCATGGCGCCCGCCGCGTTGCAGGCGGGGGCGGTGCTGGACCACGTGCGCGGGATGAAGCTGCCGCTGCTGGAAGGCGTCGAACTCATTGATGTCTTTGCCCCCGAAGACCGCGAGGAGCGCAACCTGACCTTCCGCATGACCTTCCGCCACGCCGGGCGCACCCTGAAGGACGCCGAAGTGGACAAGGAACGCGAGAAAGTGGCAAGTTCCCTCCAGCAGGCGCTTTCAGTCCGGCTCTAAGAACCGGGCGGGGAGCGCCGCGTGCCCGCCCGTGAGCGGGGGCAAGCGCGAACAAACCGGGAGACGGCATGGCGGAGCGGACATACCGGATAGGCGAGGCGGCGTCGCTGCTGAACCTGAAGACCTATGTCCTCAGGTTCTGGGAAACGGAGTTTCCCCAGCTGGTTCCGCTGCGCACCGAGAAGGGCCAGCGCCTCTACACCGAGGCGGACCTGGCTCTGCTGCGGCGCATCCGGTTCCTGCTGCACGAACGCGGCCTGACCATCGAGGGCGCGCGCCGCATGCTGGCCGAGCGCGGGGCCGCACCCGCACCCGATATGTCCGATCTGCCCGGTGACGACGATTCCCCCGCCGACGCCGATGC
>JALHHV010000377.1 GCA_022837365.1 Desulfovibrio sp.
GGTGTTTCGGGACGGGCGGACGGTGTTGACACCGGGGCACGCCGGGTCGATACTCCCCCTTCCGCCGGACGGCCTTGTCCGGCCGCTGGCGGCCTGCCGCCAATCCCCCCGTCAGCACGGAGGACACATGCTCGACGCAGCCCATTACGCCCGCCTGGGCCTTGGGACCGCCTTCGAAAAGGTAATGGAAGGCACGCGCCTTTCGCCCGAAGAGGGCCTGGCGCTGTTCAACTGCCCCGACATCACCGCCGTGGGCGCCCTAGCCCACCACGCGCGCACCCGCCTGCACGGCGACAGAACCTATTACGTGCTCAACCGGCACGTCAATTACACCAACATCTGCGTCAACGGCTGCCTGTTCTGCGCCTTCCAGCGCGAACGCGGGCAGGCCGGGTCGTTCGCCCTGACGCCCGACGACATCCTGCACCGCGTGCTGGACGACCGGGGTACCCCGTTCTCCGAGGTGCACATCGTGGGCGGCTGCCACCCGGACCTGAACCTGGCCTGGTTCGAGGACGTCATCAGGCGGATTCGCGCGGCTCGTCCGCAGAGCATCGTCAAGGCGTTCACCGGGGTGGAAATCGCCCACTTCGCCGCCATGGAGGGCATCTCCACCCTGGACGTGCTGCGCCGCCTGCGCGACGCGGGCCTGGCCATGATGCCCGGCGGCGGGGCCGAAATCTTCGCGCCCGAGGTGCGCACCCGCATCTGCCCGCGCAAGGCCACGGCCGAGGAATGGCTGCGCGTGGCGGGCGAGGCGCATTCCCTGGGCATCCGCACCAACTGTTCCATGCTCTACGGGCACATCGAGACCTTCGAGCACCGCATCGACCACCTGTGCCGCCTGCGCGAGCAGCAGGACCGCTCCGGCGGGTTCACCTGCTTCATCCCCCTGCCCTTCCTGACGGAAAACAGCCTGCTCAAGCTCCCGCCCGAACGGGTGGGCGAGCACGTGGGCCTGGACCGGCTGCGCACCGTGGCCGTCAGCCGCCTGATGCTGGACAACGTGCCCCACGTGAAGGCCTACTGGGTGATGATGGGCGTGAAGATGGCCCAGACCGCCCTGTACTTCGGGGCCGACGACCTGGACGGCACCATCGTCGAGGAACGCATCGGCCACGACGCCGGGGCCGATTCCGCCCAGGCGCTTACCGTGCCCGAACTGGAACTGATGATCCGCCGCTCCGGCTTCACCCCGGTGCGCCGCGATTCGCACTTCAACCCCGTGGCCGACCCGGACGCCATCCTGAACGANNNTTGGCGAACCCGCCGACGTGCGCGCCGTGGCCGCCAGGGTGCTGAACGGCCAGCGCCTGACCCGCGCCGATGCCGACCTGCTGTACGACCGCGCCGGGCTGCACACCCTGGGACGCCTGGCCCACGCGGTGCGGCTGCGCAAGCATCCGCAACCCGTGGTCACCTACGTGGCCGACAGGAACATCAACTATTCCAACGTCTGCGTGTGCGCCTGCCGCTTCTGCGCCTTTTTCCGCGCCCCCGGCCACCCCGAGGGCTACGTGCTGACGCGCGAGGAACTCGGCAAGAAGATCGAGGAAACCCTGGCCCTCGGTGGCACCCAGATCCTGCTCCAAGGCGGCCACCACCCCGACCTACCCCTGTCCTTCTACGAGGGCATGATCGGCTGGATCCGCGACACCTACCCCGCCATCCACATTCACGCCTTCTCGCCGCCCGAGATCGTCTTTTTCGCGGAACTCGAAAAGATCACCGTGGCCGAGGTCATCGCGCGGCTGCGCGCCGCCGGGCTGCACTCCATCCCCGGCGGCGGCGCGGAAATCCTGGTGGACGAGGTGCGCACGCAGGTATCGCCCAACAAGTGTTCCGCGTCGCGCTGGCTGGGCGTCATGGAAGAGGCCCACATCCAGGGCCTGCGCACCACCGCCACCATGATGTTCGGCCACGAGGAACAGCCCCGCCACCGCCTGGACCACCTGTTCGCCGTGCGCGAGGTGCAGGACCGCACACACGGGTTCACCGCATTCATCCCGTGGACCTTCCAGCCCGCGCACACCAACATCCACCGCGATCCGGAACCCGCGCCCGCCTACCTGCGCCTGCTTGCCCTGTCGCGCCTGGTGCTCGACAACGTGGACAACATCCAGGCCTCGTGGGTGACCATGGGACCGCAGGTGGCACAGCTTGCCCTGTACTTCGGCGCCAACGACTTCGGCTCGCTCATGATCGAGGAGAACGTGGTGGCCGCCGCCGGGGTCAGCTTCAGCCTCTCGCGCCGCGAAATCCACAACTGCATCCGCGCCGCCGGGTTCATCCCCGTGCAACGCTCCATGGACTACACCCCCGTGTCGCCCCAGCCCGTGGTGGAAGGGGAAATATAAAAAGCAGGAAGATTTTCCGGGGAGGGGACCTTTTAAAAAAGGTCTCCCTCCCCGGACCCCTCCCCCCAAAACCTTCTAGTTGGGGGAGATGGGGGGTGCAGGGGGCAGTAGCCCCCTGCACGCCGAAGGCGTACAAAAAAACTGTCCCCCGCCAGAGCATGCAAAACGGAACCCCCCAATGAGCAACAACAACACCACACCATCGTCATGCGCCCGCCCGCTGCGGCTGGGCCGCATCGGGTACCTGAACGTACTGCCCATCTACCATCCGCTGGAGACGGGCATCATCCCGCACGAGTACGAACTGGTGGCCGGGCCGCCCGCTGTGCTGAACAACATGATGGCGCGGGGCGACCTGCACGTGTCGGCCAACTCGTCGGTGGAGTACGCGCACCGCTGGAAAAACTACCTGCTGGTGCCGGACCTGGCCATCGGCAGCCGGGGGCCGGTGCAGAGCGTGCTGCTGCTGTCGCGCCGCCCGGTGGAAGACTTGGCCGACCAGCCGGTGCTGGTCAGCGCGGAGACGCACACCTCGGCCGCGCTGCTGCGCCTGCTGTTCCGCGACTACTACAGGTTTCCGGTGCGCTACGAGGTGGGGTCGGCCACCGGGCGCATCGCGGCGGGCAACCCGCCGGAGGCGTTCCTGGCCATCGGCGACGAAGCCCTGCGCCTGCGCAACCACCCGGAATTCCCCCACCGGCTGGACCTTGGCGAGGCGTGGCGGCAGTGGACCGGCCTGCCCTTCGTGTTCGGGGTGTGGGTGGTCAGCCGCGCGGCGGCGGCCTCCGGCTGCTTCGCCAGCGACCCGTGCGAGCTGTTGCAGCGCGCCCGCAACTGGGGCGAACGCCACATGGACGTGATCCTCGACCTGACCTTGCAGGGTTGCCCCCTGTCGCGCGACGAACTGCGCCAGTACTACCACGGCCTGGTCTTCCACATGGGCTTTCCGGAAATGGAAGGGCTGCGCCTGTTCTACCACCGGCTGGCCGAGGCGGG
>JALHHV010000378.1:0-3627 GCA_022837365.1 Desulfovibrio sp.
GGCGCGGGCCTGGGCTCGGTGTCGCGGTAGGTTTCGGCGATGGTCTTGAATTCCTCTTCGGCCAGCAGGAAGGCGTCCACCACGGCGGGGTCGAAGTGGGTGCCCCGGCCTTGCAGGATCATCTCGCGCACCCTGGCGTGCGGGAAGGCGGGCTTGTACTGCCGGGCGCAGATCAGCGCGTCGTACACGTCGGCCAGGGCCATCAGGCGGCCGGACAGGGGAATGGTCTCGCCCGCAAGTCCTTCCATGTAGCCGCTGCCGTCCCATTTTTCGTGGTGGCTCCAGGCTATTTCCGCCGCCAGGTGCAGGAAGGCGTCGTCCTCCATGCCCTGCGCGGCGTTGGCGATGATGTTCCGGCCGTGGCGCACGTGCTGGCGGATCACCGCATATTCCTCGTCGGTGAGCTTGCCGGGCTTGAACAGCACGTTGTCGGGCACGGCCACCTTGCCCACGTCATGCAGCGGCGCGGAGTGGAACAGCAGTTCGATGTAGTCCTCGGTCAGTTGGGGGTAGGTCTCCCTGCCGCCCCCCCGTCCGATGTCGCGCAGGGCCTCGGCCAGCGCCCGCACGTAGTGCTGGGTGCGCTTGATGTGCGCGCCGCTGACCTCGTCGCGGCTTTCGGCCACGGCGGTCATGGATTCCAGGGTCATCTGCCGGGCGTGGTTCAACTGGCACAGCCGCACATAGGCCATGCGCTGTTCCCGCGCATACAGCGCCAGCGAAAGCAGCGCCCCCTGCGCCAGCGCGGCCATGACCGGCGCGGCCATGGGCACGGCGATGCCCCGCCACAGGAACAGCGCGAACCCCACGGCGGGCATGACCATGGCCACGGCCAGCGTGGCGCCGCCCGCCTGCAACGGCCCGGCCCGCAAGAACAGCAGTCCCGCCAGCACGGTGACCAGCGCCGCCGGAATGAACCGGTACGCCGCGGCGTGCGCGGGGTCGCGCAGATGGTTGCCGTCGAACAGGTTGTCCAGGGCCACGGCGTGCACCTCGGTGCCGGGGTAGTTGGCCGACACCGGGGTGTGGTGCAGGTCGTTGAGCCGCGCCGCGCTGGACCCCATGATGACCATGCGCTCCTCGAACAGGGCCGGGTCGTGCGCGCCGCGCAGCACGTCGGCCGCCGGCACGAACCGGTGCGCCCGCGCGCCCCCGTCGAAGCGCAGGCGCATGCGAGCCATCCGGTCCACGGGTATGCGCGCATCGCCCGCCACCAGCACCGGCCCCAGCACATCCGTTTCCACGCGCAGTTGCCGCAGGTTGCGGGCCTGCATGAACAGGGCAAGCGCCAGGCTGGGGTAGTACTGCCCCTGAAAGCGGTGCAGCAGGGGCACGCGGCGGATGCTGCCGTCGGCAACCCCCGCCTGGATGGGGCCGACATTGCACAGGATGCCCGTGGCCTCGGCCGGTTCGATGGCCGTGGTCTCGCCGGTCACGCGCACCGGGCGCGGCAGGTTTTCGGGGTCGGGGGTGACGAGGTCGAACAGGTGCATCACCGCGCCCACGGCCTCGGCTCCGGCCAGCACGCTGCCGAAGTAGGCGTCGTTGTCCTCCATGCTGCGCGGCACGCCGGTGATGGCGATGTCCAGCCCGAAGTCGCGCCGGAAAGCGCCGCGGATGGTGGCGATGGAGGTGCGGTCCGGCTCGGAGAACAGGATGTCCACGCCCACCCCCAGGGGGCGGGCGGCGGCCACGCGTCGCACGATGCCCCCCGTGAGGTAGCGCGGCCACGGCCACTGGCCCGCCGCGGACAGGCTTTCCTCGTCGATGTCCACGATGACCACCCGGTCCGGTGCGGGGCCCTGGGCCATATGTCTGGTCAGGCCGTCGAGGATGCGGTTGTCCGCAAGCCGCACCAGACCAGGCTCCGCCAGGCAGAACAGCGCGGTCAGCGCGGATGGGGACATGGGCGCTCCTTGTGCGCGCGCCGGAACGGGAGCGGGGCGGCCTTCTCGGGGCGGGCCGCGTCCGTGGGCCAGCCCCTAGGGGCTGTTTCTAAATTGTCCTTTCGCCCGTTGGCTGCGTCAAACTTCGTCTGCCATGGCTCTGCTGTCCTTATCCGTAAGGTTCGCTTCGCTCACCAACGGCTAAGGCTCGGTCGAATACGGTAAGAGTACGCGGAAACAGCCCCTAGCGGACCAGGATTTCCACGCGCCGGTTTTTGGCCTCGGCCACGCCGGGGGCCGTGGGCACCAGCGGGTCGTTGGCGCCGTGGCCGGAAAGCGTCATGACGTCGCCGGACACGCCGCGCGTTTCGAGCATGCGGCGGATGGCGTCGGACCGCGCCATGGACAGTTTCTGGTTGGCGGCCGGGTCGCCCGCGCTGTCGCTGTGGCCGATGACCGAAACGTTGCGCACGGCGCGCCGCTTGATGTCGGCGGCGGCCTCGTCCAGCGCCGGCAGCGAGGCGGGGTCCGGCGCGGTGGAGCCGGTGGGGAAATACAGCAGGAAGCTCTTGGGCGGTTCCGGCATGACGGCCACGGTGCGCCCGAACAGGCGGTCCACCTCTTGATGGGACATCACCTTGGGCGCGGCGGGCTTGTCGGTCACCTGGGTGGATTCGTTGGCGGCGGCCAGGGGCTGTTCGGCCCCGCCCGCCTTCACCACCACCCGGCCCACGCTGCCGTCGTCGTCGGGCACCAGCACCACGGTGGTCTTGGGCGCGCAGATGACGTCCCCCTATTCGGCGCGGATGAGGAAGCGGGTGCCGCGAACGCCCACGGCGGCCTGCGGCGTGCGGAAGCGGACGGCCTCGGGGGCCAGCTTGGCCAGCCTGCCGGAGGAATAGGCCGCCTCGCCGCGCTGCATGTACACGTCGAAGTCGTAGTCCTTTTCCAATGGCACGAAGCGGTAGGACTGCACCGTCAGCTCCGAGTCCGGCCCCACGGCGATGCGCGAGCCGTCCTGAAAGCTGACCCCGGCCTTGCCGTCCGGGCCGGTGCGCAGGATGTCGCCCACCTGCAACGGGTCGCCCGGAGCGGGCCGGATGAGGCTGCCCGTGCGCTCCACGGTGACGGCGCCGGATACGGAGCGGAAGTTGGCGGCTGGTGTTTCCGCCCATGTGACGGATGCACAGAGGACAAGGCCCAGGGCCAGCAGTGCCAGTGGCGCGCGAACGAGCAGGCGTGTAATGCGCATGGTATCCCCCCGATGTGGCGGTGAACCGCCCGCCATATGCGGCCGGTACGGGGACATGCCGTATCCGGCCAGTGTTGCGGAAGGCGGGCGCCGTCGCCGCAGACCCGTTCGCATGCCGGCGCGCGTCGAGCGCGGGCATTCCGTCCGGGTGCATGGCGGGCTTGTCCCGCTATCACTGTTTTGACATTGATTTTTTTTGCATACAATTAGATTTCGGAACAGGACGGAGCGGGGCGGGACCGATGACAGGGAAAACGGCAGCCGGGGGGCGCCGCATGCCCTGTCCTGCCCCCGAGCGGCTAGGGGCAGTTGCAGAACTTCCGGCATCCGGCGCCAGCCGCCGGTATCGGCCGCCTTTGCCGGACCGTACCGGCCAGGCCGCATCGGCCACGCATCTGCCGCGCATCTGCCGCGCATTGGGCACGCACCGCGCACTCCGGCCCGCCCCCATCGCCCCCAACCGGACACCCCATGCAGCACGACCCGCGC
>JALHHV010000378.1:3717-5811 GCA_022837365.1 Desulfovibrio sp.
GCGACATGCTCAGCGTGGTGGGGCACATGGTTGCGCCGCAGCCGGGAGCCTCGCTGAAGCTGGTGGGCCGCTGGGTGAACAACCCGCGCTTCGGGCGGCAGTTCTCCATGGAAAGCTACGAGAACCTGCTGCCTGCATCCGTGGAGGGCATCCGCCACTATCTCGGGTCCGGGCTGATCAAGGGCGTGGGCGAATCCATGGCCGCGCGCATCGTGGACATCTTCGGCGAGGACACCTTCCGCGTGCTGGACGAAGAGCCGGAACGGCTGTTGCGGGTCAGCGGCGTGGGCCGCAAGACCCTGGAGCGCATCAAGGCGGGCTGGTCCGACCACCAGGGCATCCGCGACCTGATCATGTTCCTGCAACCGCACGGGGTCAGCACCGCCTACGCCGTGCGCATTTACCGTCACTACGGGCAGCAGGCGCTTGCGGTGGTGCGCGAGAACCCCTACCGCCTGGCCATGGACATCCACGGCATCGGCTTTCTTACCGCCGACACCGTGGCGGAAAAGCTGGGCTTCTCGCGCGACAGCGAACTGCGGGCAGAGGCGGGCACCCTGTACACCCTGCAACGCCTGAACGACGACGGCCACGTCTACGTGCCGCACGACGCGCTCATCGCCCAGACCTCGGACCAACTGGACATCCGCGCCGACCTCGTGGAGGACGCCCTGCGCACCCTGGAGATAGAGGAGCGCATCGTCATCGAGGAAATGGACGGCGAACTCGGGGTGTTCCTTTCTCGCTACCATCATTACGAAACCAAGATCGCCTACTACCTGCAACGGGTGCTGCGCTCGCCCAAGGCCGTGCATTTCGACGACCCGGAGGCCGTCATCGCCGAGGTGCTGGGCAAGCTGTCCATCACTCTCGCCCCGGAACAGCTGGAAGCCGTGCGCACCGCCGCCCGCTCCAAGGTCATGGTGCTTACCGGCGGCCCCGGCACCGGCAAGACCACCATCATCAACGCCATCATCAAGGTTTTCGCCGAGACGCGCGCCAAGATATTGCTGGCCGCGCCCACCGGCCGCGCCGCCAAGCGCATGTCCGAGACCAGCGGGCGCGAGGCCAAGACCATTCATCGCCTGCTGGAGTACAGCCCCAAGGAGGACGGCTTCGCCCGCAACGAGGACAACCCCCTTGCCTGCGGCCTGCTGGTGGTGGACGAGGCGTCCATGATGGACACCATGCTCATGTACCACCTGCTGAAGGCCGTGCCGCTGGGGGCCACGCTGCTCTTCGTGGGCGACGTGCACCAGCTGCCCTCGGTGGGGCCGGGCAACGTGCTGCGCGACGTCATCGCCTCGGGCGTGGTGCCGGTGGTGGAACTGGTGGAGGTGTTCCGCCAGGCCGCCGAAAGCGAGATCATCTGCAACGCCCACCGCATCAACCACGGCGAGGTGCCGCCGCTGGAATCCTCGCGCGACCGGCTGTCCGACTTCTACTTCATCCGCCAGGACGACCCCGAGAAGGTCGTGGAGATGATCGTGGAACTGGTGCGCGACCACATCCCGCGCCGCTTCGGCCTGCACCCCGTGGACGACATCCAGGTGCTTACCCCCATGCACAAGGGCGCGGCGGGCGCGGGCAACCTGAACGTGCGGTTGCAGCAGGCCCTGAACGGCCAGACCCTGTGCGTGCAGCGTGGCGAGCGGCAGTACCGCCTCGACGACAAGGTGATGCAGATCCGCAACAACTACGACAAGGACGTCTTCAACGGCGACATCGGCCGCATCTGCATCGTGGACCCCAAGGAGCGCCAGCTCACCGTGCGCTTCGACGAGCGCAACGTGCCCTATGCATGGGAAGAACTGGACGAGATCGTCCCCGCCTACGCCATTTCGGTGCACAAGTCGCAGGGGTCGGAATACCCCGCCGTGGTCATCCCCGTGCTGACCCAGCACTACATGCTGCTGCAACGCAACCTCATCTACA
Organism: Desulfovibrio sp.; assembly: GCA_022837365.1. Taxonomy (GTDB): domain Bacteria; phylum Desulfobacterota; class Desulfovibrionia; order Desulfovibrionales; family Desulfovibrionaceae; genus Cupidesulfovibrio. The sequence goes on from JALHHV010000378.1 coordinate 5,653, forward strand.
CCGGCGTCACGCGCGGCAAGCGCCTGGTGGTGCTGGTGGGCGAACCGCGCGCCCTGGCCATGGCCGTGAAGAACAACCGCATGCACAAGCGCCATACCCGCCTCGCCCGGCGGCTGGCGCTGGGATTGGGTGCGGGGTAGGCAGGGCGGGATGGAAGAG
>JALHHV010000378.1:5850-6521 GCA_022837365.1 Desulfovibrio sp.
GCCGTGCGTTCCTTCGCCGCCGCGCTGGCGGTGCTGGTGCTGGCCGCGTCGCTGCTGGCCGGGTGCGCCGGGCGCGGGCCGCGCGAGACCGCGCCGCCGCGCTTCACCGAACTGGAGCGCCATCCGCAGGATCTTTCCGTGTACGCCGCCCGCGCGGGCGGTGACAGCCCGCTGCTGGACGCCGCCACCCAGGCCGCGCAGGACGAGCGCTGGAACACCCGCTTCTTCGCCCCGTGGCTTCAGACCCGCACCGGCGTCACCATCGCAGAGGTGGCCCGCACCGCGCCCTACCTGACCAAAGACGGCCGCCCGCGCGGCCACGCCGAAAACCTGCTGCCGTGGGACGCCAGCCGCTTCGCCACGCTGACCGCCAACTGCGACGCCGCGTCCTTCCCGGCCCTGGCCGAGCGCGGCATCATCGTGCGCAACACCGCCCTGCGCGAACTGCCCACCCTGCGCCCCTCGTTCGCCAATCCCGACAAGGCCGGGCAGGGCTATCCCTTCGACGATCTGCAACGCTCCGCCGTGTGGACCGGCACGCCGGTGTTCGTCTCGCACGTGTCGCTGGACCGGGCGTGGCTGTACTGCGAAACCGGCTTCGCCTCCGGCTGGGTGCCCGCCGAGCACGTGGCCCTGGCCGACGCCGCGTTCCGCGCCCTGTACCAGAACGG
>JALHHV010000378.1:6582-7010 GCA_022837365.1 Desulfovibrio sp.
GGCCAGTCCGTCCTGCCCGTCGGATACGCGGCCATGAAGCCGCTGACCATCAGCGCCGCGCGCATGGCCGAGGTCGGCAACCGCATGATGGGCCAGCCCTACGGCTGGGGCGGCATGTACGAGAACCGCGACTGTTCGGCCACCCTGCGCGACCTGTTCGCCCCCTTCGGCATCTGGCTGCCGCGCAATTCCGCGTCGCAAGCCAGGGCCGGTCGGTTCGTGGACTTCGGCAACGCCTCGCCCGACGGCAAGGAATCCATCATTCGCGCCCAGGGCGTACCCTTCCTGACCCTGCTGTGGCTCAAGGGGCACATCACCCTGTACCTTGGCGAATACGACGGCCATCCGGTGATGTTCCACAACATCTGGGGGCTGCGGGTGTTCAGCAACGTCGGCGAGAATGGCGAGCGCGGACAGGAAGGCCGGTT
>JALHHV010000379.1 GCA_022837365.1 Desulfovibrio sp.
TGGGACAAGGGCTCGGCCAGCCGCCGCGCGGTGCTGCGCGACCTTGGCGCGGCGTCGGCCACGGCGCTGGAGGGATTGCTGAAGCGCGGGCTGGTCACGGTGACCCGGCGCGACGAGGCCGAATGCGCGTGCGACGAGGCAGCCGAGGGCGAAGGTCCGGCCTGCCTGTACGGCCCGCCTGACGTGGTCTCTGGCGCATCCTTCGAACTGAACGCGGACCAGAATACGGCCCTGAGGGACTTTCTGGCCGCGCTGGACGGCCCGCGCGCGGAACACCGCCTGCTGTACGGGGTGACCGGCAGCGGCAAGACGGCGGTGTACCTGGACCTTGCGCGGGAATGCCTGGCGCGGGGCCGCTCGGTGATGCTGCTGGCGCCGGAGGTGGCCCTGGCCTGCAAGCTGCGCCGCGATGTGGACGAACGTCTGCCCGGCGCGCCGCTGTTCTTCTTTCACGGCTACCAGAGCCCGGCCCGGCGCGAGCGTACCTTCCGCGATCTGGCGGCCCGGCGCGAGCCGTGCCTGATCGTGGGCACCCGCTCGGCCCTGTTCCTGCCCGCGCCCGGCCTTGGCGTGGTGGTGCTGGACGAGGAGCACGACACCTCGTTCAAGCAGGACGAAGGGCTGGCCTACCAGGCCAAGGAGGTGGCCTGGTTCCGGGTGGGGCAGGGCGCGGGGCTGCTGGTGCTGGGCTCGGCCACGCCGGACGTGAAGACCTTCCATGCCATGCGCGAGGGACGGCTGCCCATGGCGGCCCTGCCCGAGCGGGCCGGGGGCGGCACCCTGCCCGGCGTGGAACTGGTGGACATCAAGGACCTTTCCTCCACCGATTCCGTGCTGGCCGCCCAGAGCGGCGCGGCCCTGCGCGAGACGGTGGAGCGCGGCGAGCAGACGGTGATCCTGCTGAACCGGCGCGGCTACGCCCCGCTGATGTACTGCCTGGACTGCGGGGCCGTGGCCCGCTGCCCGCACTGCGACATCGGCCTTACCTACCACAAGGGGCGCGAACGGCTGGTGTGCCACTACTGCGGCCATTCCGTGCCGTACCCGGCCACCTGCCCCAACTGCAAGTGCATGCACTACCTGCCCATGGGCGAGGGCACGGAAAAGCTGGAGGAAACCCTGGCGGCCCTGCTGCCCGCCGGTGGCAAGGTGCTGCGGCTGGACCGCGACTCCACCCGGCGGCCGGGGCGGATGGAGGAAATCCTGGGGGCCTTCGCCCGGCGCGAGGCGCAGGTGCTGGTGGGCACCCAGATGCTGTCCAAGGGGCACCACTTTCCGGACGTGACCCTGGCCGTGGTGGCCGACGGCGACCTTGGCCTGAACCTGCCGGACTACCGCGCGGCGGAGCGGACCTTCCAACTGCTCGTCCAGTCGGCCGGACGGGCCGGGCGCGGCGAGAAGCCGGGCCGGGTGCTCATCCAGACCCGCGATCCTTCCCACTACTGCTGGAACTTCGTGCGCACGGCCGACTACGAGGGCTTCTACGCCCACGAGATTGCCATCCGCCAGCGGCGCAGGTACCCTCCGTTCGTGCGGCTGGCGCTGGTGCGCATCAGCTATCCCATGGATTTCGCGGGCGGGGCCGAGGAGTTGGCCCGCTTCGCCAACGCGGTGCGCGCCCAGGGGCGCGAGCGCGGGGTACAGGTGCTGGGGCCCGCCCCTTCGCCGCTGCCGCTGCTGCGCGGGCGCAAGCGCTTCCAGTGCCTGCTCAAGGCCGACGACTGGCCGAGCATCCGCTCGCTGTTCGGGGCGGCGGGGGCCGCGCCGGGCACCGGCCACCTGCGCATTTCGCTGGACCTTGACCCCGTCAACATGCTGTAACCCGCGCCAGCGCGCGGCCCTCAGGATACCGCCATGATCATCGTCGTGCGCAAGTGCAGCGACTGTCCCTTCTGCAGCCAGGGCGAACCCGCCCGCTGCAACCTGTCCACCCCCAAGCACCGTCCCCTGGACGGCGCGAGCAGGCCATTGTGCGTGAGGCGTCGTAGGGGGTGTTTCTAACTTGTCCTTTCGCCCGTTGGCTATGTCAAACTTCGCCTGCCATAGCTTTGCTGTCCTTATCCGTAAGGTTCGCAAGCTCGCCTAACGGCTGCCGCACTCCCTCATGGCAGGCTCGTTTTCCTTGCCAACGAGCGAAAATCCTAATTTAGAAACACCCCCTAACGGGGAGCGCGCGGACTGGCGGCGCACCGGAGGGCGGATGCGCATTCCGGCGTTGCACGAGGTGCCGCGTCCGGCTAAGATGTATGCGAAGGCCGCTCGTGCGGCCGGCCATTCCACCAGGTACACCGGGCGGGGGAAGCATCGGGGCACACGGGGTAGCTATGAGCAATGCCGACATCCTCATCCTAGTGGTGGATGACGAAGAGATGGTGCGCGAGAACCTCGAGGCGTACCTCGAGGACGAAGGGTTCCGGGTGGTCACGGCGGGCAGCGGCGAAGACGCGCTGGATCTGCTGGAGCGCCATCGGCCCGACGTGGGCATCATCGACATGCGACTGCCGGGAATGAGCGGCAACGATTTCATCATCCGCGCCCATCAGGTGCTGCCTCCGTTGCGCTATCTCATCCACACCGGCTCGACCAACTACAAGCTGCCGCCGGAACTCATCGCCATCGGCGTGGAACGCGCCGACATCTACATCAAGCCGCTCCAGAACATGGACGATCTGGTGCAGGGCATCTTCCGCCGCCTTTCCGCACCGGAGCGTGCATGAACCGCCTTGGCCGCCGTCCCGTTTCGCGCCTGCCCGCCCACGCGGCGGCCGGTTCTGGCCGCGCGGTGGCGCGAGGGGGACGCCATGCCTGAGCGCAAAGCCCCCGCCCTCTCTGCTCCTCCTGTCCCCCCTGCGCCCCCCAAGGTGGTCGTCATCGACGACGACACGGTGGTGCGGCGCAGCATCACCGCCTACCTCGAAGACCTGGGCTACGACGTGCACGAGGGCACCGACGGCCGCACCGGCCTTGATCTGGTGCGCGCGGTGCAGCCGGACGCCGTGCTGGTGGACCTGCGCATGCCCGGCATCGACGGGCTGGACGTGCTGCGCGAACTGACGGCCGAGCGGCCGGACATGCCCACCATCGTGGTGTCCGGCACCGGGGTCATGCAGGACGCCATAGAGGCGGTGCGCCGCGGCGCGTGGGATTTCATCCTCAAACCCATCATGGATCTGGACGTGCTGGGCCACCGGGTGCGCCTGGCCATCGAGCAGGGGCGGCTGCGCGCCGAAAACCGCCGCTACAACGAGCGGTTGGCCGAAGAGGTGGCCCTGCGCACCCGCGAACTGGAGCAGGCCCGGGTGGAGGCGGAATCGGCCAACCGGGCCAAGACCCAATTTCTCGCCAACATCAGCCACGAACTGCGCACCCCGCTCAACGGCATCATCGGGCTTACCGAACTGCTGCTGGCCGCCGGACCCGCCGGCGAGCAGGAGGAATGCCTGGGCATGGTGCGCCAGGCCGGGCTGGACCTGCTGGCCATCGTCAACAACCTGCTGGACATGTCCAGCATCGAGGCCGGGCGCATCGCCCTCAACGAGGCCCCGTTCAACCTGCGCGAAACCGTGGGCGACCTGGTCCGCGTGCTGGACGTGCAGGCCCGCTGGAAGAACCTGACCCTGGCCTGCGACGTGTCCCCCGAGGTGCCCGACAGGTTGGTGGGCGACGCGGCCCGGCTGCGCCAGGTGCTGACCAACCTGGTCATCAACGGCATCAAGTACACCGAGGTGGGCGGGGTTTCCCTGTCCGTGGAACTGGATGGCGGCCGGCAGGACGCGCCCGCGGCCGGCGCTGGTGTTCGTTCCGGGCACCCGGCGGGCTCGGTGACGTTGCGCGTCACCGTGGAGGACACCGGGGTGGGCATCGCGCCCGAAAAGTGGGAACGCATCTTCGAGCCGTTCACCCTGGCCGAGAATTTCCTGACCAAGAAGTACGGCGGCGCCGGGCTTGGCCTTGCCATCTCGCGCGAGATAGCGCGGATGATGGGGGGCGACATCGCGGTACGCAGCCAGGAGGGCGCGGGCAGCACCTTCGTGCTGACCATGCGTTTCGCCGTGGGTGAATCGGCCGCTCCCCGCCCGCGCGACGCCAGCCTGCCGGTGATCCGTGGCGTGAACCGGCGGCTGCGCATCATGGTGGCCGAGGACGACGTGATCAACCGCAAGCTGGCGGTCTATTTCTTCGAGCGCATGGGCCACGACGTCATCACCGTGTCCAGCGGCATCGAAGTGCTGGCCGGGCTGGAGCGCGAA
>JALHHV010000380.1 GCA_022837365.1 Desulfovibrio sp.
AGGAACGGCGAAAAGAAGATCAGGTTGCCGATGCGCGCCGCCGACTCCGTCAGCTTCATGGCCTTCAGCCAGAACACGAAGGCGATGCCCATCTCGAACGCCCCCACGTACGCGGCGGCGGCAAGGCCCGGCAGCAGTTCCGCCCGGAACGGCAGCGATGAAAAAACGCACGTGGCCGCCAGCACCAGCGGCAGCCCGGCGGCGAAGTTGCAGAACAGCCCCAGCACCGGCTCCAGCGGGCTGCGCGCGTTGCCGATCCAGTACAGCGCCCAGATCACCGTGCTCGCCAGCGCCAGCGCCACCCCGGCCACGTTGCCCCCGGCCAGCGCGGCCACGTCGCCCCGCGTGGCGATGACCACCACCCCGGCATAGCTCACGGCCACGGCCAGCAGTTCGCGCCGGGTCACCCGGTGTCCCAGCAGCGGCACGGAGAGCAGGGTCAGGGTGATGGCCCAGGTGTAGTTCACCGGCTGGGCCACCTGCGCGGGCAACAGGGCATACGCCTTGAACAGCACGATGTAGTAGACGAAGGGATTCAGCACGCCCAGCAGCGCGGCCCGCAGCAGGTCGCGCCGGGGCGCGGCCGCCAGTTCGCGGACCAGCCCCCCGGCCCCGTGGCGGTACAGCAGGATGGCAGCCAGCACCGCCAGCGACACCCCGGTGGACACCAGCAGCAACTGCAACGGGTCCAGGTGGCGCAGGGCCAGCTTGAAGGCCGTGGCCACCGTGGACCAGATGGCCACCGTGGCGATGCCGTACAGGTAGGCCCTGCGCTGGTCGGTGCGCGATCCGGCCGGAAGGCAGGAGCCGTCGGCCGGGGCGGCCGCCCGAGCGCTTGCGTGACTGCCGGACGCAGGGCCGGACGCAGCGCCGGGCGTGGTGCCGTGGGGGGTGGTCATGTGCGCCTCCTGCCGGGTGTACTAGCACTCCGGGACGGGCAACGCCAATGGCGGCGGCCGCCCGCGTCCGGTGCGGAACCGGACGCAACGGGGCGCGCCTTTGCGCAAACCGGATTCCTGCTGTATGTAGTACGGCACTACGCACCACACCCACCGGAGACCGCCATGCCCGCGAACCGCATCCCCATGCCCCTGCTGCGCGCCCTGCTGCTGGCCGCCCTGCTGGCGCTGCTGCCCGCCTGCGCCACGCCCACGCTGGCGGAGCCGGTACCGGCCAGCGCGCCCTTTCCGGACATCCCCCTGGAAAACGCCGCCACGCCCGCCCAACTGGCCGCGCTGGGCCTTTCCGGCCAAGGGCCGTGGAAGCTCTCGGACATCCGCCCGGCCACCGGGAACAAGACCCCGCTGGTGCTCATCGAGATCTTCAGCATGTACTGCCCGCACTGCCAGCGCGAGGCCCCGCACATGAACCGCCTGGCCGAACTGCTGGCCGCCTCGCCCCTGAAGGACCGCATCACCGTCATCGGGGTGGGCGCGGGCAACACCCGCATGGAGGTGGACCTGTTCCGCGAACGCTACGGGGTCGCCATCCCCCTGTTCGCCGACCCGGACCTGGCCGTGCACGAGCAGGTGGGCGAGCCCGGCACGCCGCATTTCTTCCTGGTCTCGCTGAAGGACCGCGCGGCCCCGGCCACGCTGTTCTCGCGCACCGGCCGCATGACCTCGCCGCAAGCCTTCCTGGACGAACTTTCCGCCATCGCCCGGCGCACCAACTGATGTCGGCGGGTGGCCCACGCCGCCCCATCCCCCCCCCTCCCGCCGAACCCGCGCGAGGTAGCCGCCATGCTCCGCACCACAGGACATCCCACGGCCAAGGCAACCCCGGAAACCGGGCAGGCCCGCCCGCGCGCCGTCGCCCTGCTCCCGCGTCCCGCGCGCCTGCTGGCGGCGGCCTTCCTGACACTGGCCCTTCTGTGGGGCCTGCCCGCCGCCGCGCCGTCGCAGGCCGCCGGACTGCGGGACCTGATCTACCCGGAAGCCCCCCGCAAGCCGGTGGACAGCGTGCTGAAGGTGGCCGTGGGCGACCCCGCCCCGGACTTCGTCCTGCCTGCCCTGCCCGGCCCCTACACGCCCAAGGACGGCCCCGGCGCGGGCATGGTCCGCCTGTCCGATTTCCGGGGCAGGGGCATGGTCCGCCTGTCCGATTTCCGGGGCAGATACGCCGTGGTCATCTCGTTCGTGCCCGCCGCGTTCACCCCGGTCTGTTCCGGGCAGTGGCCGGGCTACAACATCGCCCGCGATGAGTTCGAGCGGCGCGGCGCGGTGCTGCTGGGCATCACCACCGACAACCTGCCCTCGCTGTACGCCTGGACCCGCGAGATGGGCGAACGCGCCCCCGGCCCCGATGACGGACATGGCGGGGGACACGACGACGGACATGACGGCGCGCATGGCGGGGGTGGCGGCGTGTGGTTCCCGGTGCTGTCCGACTTCTGGCCGCACGGCAAGGCTGCCGCGTCCTAC
>JALHHV010000381.1 GCA_022837365.1 Desulfovibrio sp.
CCGGCCAGGCGTTCCACCTGCGCGGTGATGGCGTCGGCCAGGTCGCCGGGCACGGGCGCGGCCAGGATGAGTTGCTGGATGGACGCGGACAGGGCGAACACCTCGTCCAGGCGGGTGGCGTCGGCGGCCTGGATGCGCCGGTCGATCTCCTCCTGCAGGCCGCCCGCCTCCATGAAGCGCTGGTAGCCGCTGGCCGTGACCACGAAGCCGTCGGGCACGGTGATACCGAGGCGGCGGCGGATTTCGCCCAGGTTGGCCATCTTGCCGCCGGTCTGGTCCGCCAGGTCCACGCCGGTGGCGGCAATGGGCAGCACCAGCGGGCCGCCGCCCGCGCGCACGTGGGGGGCCACCACGGCCTCGATGCCGGTGCGGATCTCGTCGAATTTCGTTTCCAGTTCGGGCCAACGGTTGTCGGACAGCGCGTTGAGGTGCCGCACGATCTGGAACACGCTGGCGCACACCCGGGTGCAGGCCCCGCGCACGTAGGTCATGCCGAAGGGACGCACCCCGCGCAGGGCTTCCTCCATGTCGGCCATGATCTCGAGGGCGCTCTTGTTGGCGGACAGCAGCAGCCGGAACCGCGAGCAGCGCTCGCGGTACAGCGCGCGCAGCCGTTCGGTTTCGGCGTCGGACACGCCCCCGTCCTGCGCAGGCGCGTCCTGCCGCCGGAACAACGTGCCGAGTTTGTGGAAAAAGCCGCCCATGTGCTATCCGCTGTCGTGTCCGTCGTGAGGTGTCCGCCGCCGTGCTCACGCCCCGCTCAGGCGTGGCGCACGGCCTCGCCCAGCTTGAAGATCAGTTCGTTGATGGCAACGGGTTTCAGCATGTAGTCGAACGCGCCCAGTTCCATGCCCGTCAGCGCCGCGCCCAGGCTGGCATGCCCGGTCAGCAGCACCACCGGCACCTCGGGCCGCAGGGCCTTGATGCGCCGCAACGTCTCCAGCCCGTCCATGCCCGGCATCTTCACGTCCAGCACCACGGCGTCGTAGACGCCCTGCTCCACGCGCGCCACCGCGTCCGCGCCGTTGTCCGCCGTGTCCACCTCCATGCCGCGCCGCGCAAGCCGCTTGTGCATGAGGTCCAGGAATTCCGTTTCGTCATCCACGATGAGAATCTTCATGGCTCTGCCCCGTATGGTTCCCCAAAATCCTATGCTTCGCGCCGGTGGAAAGCGGGGCTCTGCCCCGCGCCCCGCAAGGGGACCGCGTCCCCTTGACCCCTTTTTGGGCTACTCCCCCAGTTGAAAAGTTTGGGGGGATGGGGGTCCGGGGGAAGGAGACCCTTTCACGCTTTGCGGACGCCATCCGTAAGATTCGCACTTCGTGCTCACCTAACGGCTGCCGCAAAGGGTCCCTTCCCCCGGTTGAATCGGCGCAGGCTCTACCGCAAGTTGAGCAGGGTATCCTGCGTGAAGGCGGGCGGCGCGGTGGGCAGAAGCACGGTGAAGGTGGCCCCGTTGCCGGGGGTGCTTTCCGCCACGATGCGGCCGCCGAGTTTTTCCATGATCGAGTAGCAGATGGCGAGCCCGAGGCCGGTGCCTTCGCCTGCCTTCTTGGTGGTATAGAACGGGTCGAAGATGTGTTCGAGCACGTCGGGGGAGATGCCGCCGCCGGTATCGGTGACGGCCACGAACACTTCATGGCCGCTTTCGGTGGCGCCGGTGCGCACGGTGATGGCCCCGCCCTGGCCCACGGCGTCGATGGCGTTGTCCAGCACGTTCAGGATCACCTGCTGCACCTGGGCGGTGTCGGTGGTGATGGCGGGCAGTTCGGCGTCGAAGTCCTTGTGGATGGTAATGGAGCGGTGCAGGGCTTCGCTTTCCAGGAACTTCACGGTCTGCTCGGTCAGCACGTTGAGCGGCACGTTCTCCTGCATGGGTTCCATGCGGCGGCCGAAGCCCAGCATGCGGTGGGTGATGCCCTTGGCCCGGTCCACGTGCTGTTCGATCTTGTTGGCGGCTTCCTCGATCTCGTTGTGGTGGGCCATGCGCACGGGGTCTTCCTCGGACAGCAGGTCGCGGATCCACCCGGCGTTCTCGCGGATGAGCATGAGCGGGTTGTTCACCTCGTGCGCCAC
>JALHHV010000382.1:0-1896 GCA_022837365.1 Desulfovibrio sp.
CGACTGGAACTCCAGCAGGCAGGACAGGGGCGAGAACGGCTCGCTGCCCTGCCCGGAAAGGGTCCATTCGCCGCCGCCGGTGCCCACCAGCAGCTTGCGGGCGGGCATCATCCAGCGCACGGCGCTGACCGTTTCCGAGGCGATGGTCACGGTGACCGCGTCGTCGGTCTGGAGCGGGCGCGAGACGTCCATGTTCTCGTAGCAGCCGGTGCGGCTGGCCCAGATGGTCTGCGGGTGGCTGCGCGATCCCGCGAAGCACAGCCGCTGCTGCCAGAACTGCACCGACGAGGGGTAGTCGTCCTCGCCTTCGAAGGGGTTGCGGTGCTCGGGCGGACCTTCGGCGAAGTCGGGCGTGCGGCCGGTGTCGGCATAGGTCTCGCCCGTGGAGGCGGTGCCCAGCAGCCCGTACACGGATGCCCCGCCCCCGGCCTTGTAGACGCGGTATTCGCTGGCCCCCTCCACCGCGTTCCAGGCCAGGTTCACGGGGGATCCGTCCGCCGGAGTCCCGGCGGCGACGCTCAGTTCCGCCGTGGGCAGGCTTTCCTCGCCGGTGTCCACGGACACGGCGGTGACCACGTAGCGGTGCTGGCGCGACCCGGACGGCGCGCCCGTGGAGCGCAGCCCCGTGGGCGTGGCCACGCGCGGGCCGAAGTCCACCGTCACCAGCCGCCAGTCGGCGTGGCCGTGGCGTTCCAGCTTGCGCGGGGCGGCATGGGGCGTGACCAGGTAGAGCACATCGGCCGACTGGCACCAGCGCAGCGTGGGCAGGTGTTCCGCCGCGTAGGGGGTCTGCGCCTCTAGGGGCGCGCCCCCTTCGGCCAGCACCAGCCCGCCGCGCCACCACACCCGCAGCCGTTCCGGCGCGAATTCCAGCACGTAGGCCTGTTCCTCGTTGAACACGAAGGGGATGAGCCGGGGCGGCGCGGTTTCGTCGGCGCACGGTCCCATGAAGCGCAGCCCCGGCCGCCGGAAGGCCGGGCCGTGCGGGTGCAGCAGCATGTTGCGCAGCACGCGGCAGCCGCTGGAGTAGCGGGCCTGGTCGCCCCGGGCGGCCATGAGGGGGGACAGTTCGCCCGCGTTGAAGCTGTTCTGGATCAGGGTGGTGCGGGCCATGGGCTACCTCGCCGTCAGCCAGGGGTTGATCTCCACCGGGTCGGACGCGCCCTCGGCGGCGTCGGCCACGCGGGTGGCCTCCAGGGCGTCCCCGAAGCGCTGGAGCATGGACTGCTCCAGGCGCGAACTGTTCATCAGCGGCACGGCCAGCGCGGTGGCCAGACGGCGGGCCAGCGCTTCCACGAACAGCGCCGGGAAACGCGCCGGGTCGGTGACGCGCACGGTCAGCACCGCCTCGGCCGGGGCCGCGTCGGTGTACAGGGTGCGCGCCTCCACCACCTCGAAAGGCTGGTTGCCGCGCAGGCGGCGCACCCGCAGGCAGTCGCCCGGCAGCCGGTAGGCCCAGGCGAAGCCGAAGGGCGGCACCGCCGCCAGCGGGGCCAGCGAGGTGTAGCGGGTGGCGAAGTTCCAGTGGTGGTGTTCCAGCAGTTCGTCGCGCGCCTCGGCGTAGTAGCGGGAGCACAGGTCCGCCTCGCGCGAGGGCTGGTCCAGGGCCACGATCTCGGGCGCGCCCAGGTAGCGCAGGGCCTTGTTGCAGATGGACACCTCGCTGGTCTGGACGGCGCTGCCCGTGAAGCCGGTGGCGGCGCTCATGACCGCCCCCTGCCGCGCGGGCGGCCGCCCCTGCTCCCGGCGACTACGGCGACTCCGGTGCCTCCGGTGACTCCCGTGACCCCCATATCTTGGGCCGCCACGCGCTGCCGCTCGCGCAGGTGGCGGGCCGTGGCCCGGCGCATGGCGGCGCTGGGCGGCACGGCGGGGTCTGCCGGTTCCGCCGCTTCG
>JALHHV010000382.1:1933-4006 GCA_022837365.1 Desulfovibrio sp.
CGCCGCAGGGTGGCCTCGTCGGTGGACGGGTCGAAGGCCACCCCCAGCAGGGCCAGCCGGGCGCGCAGGGCCGCCAGGCGGAAGCGGCGCACCTCGTCCCGCGTGGGCGGCGCGGGCGGGGCGGCATCGCCCACCCCGCCGGGTGCGCACTCCACGGGTTCCTCGCTGCCGCCGCGCGCCTTGCCTATGTCATGCCTGTCGTCGTTCATGGGGCACCTCCGTGCCGTGTCCCCCGCCCGCCGGCAGTGCGCGGGCGGGCGGGGGGTTGCGGTCAGCGGCCGCGCTAGCGCGGCAGGTAGTCGAAGACGACGTCCACGGTGCCGGAGGCCCCGGCGTCGTCGGTGCCGATCACCACGCGCACGTGGCGGCGGCAGTCGGAGGGCAGGGGCAGGCGGCCCAGCACTTCGCCCCCGGCCCAGGTGCGCCCGCCGGGGGCGCTGCGCCGGAACGACACCGGCAGAGCGGCGAAGGCGACGCCATCGTCGCTGTCCTCCAGCATCAGGGTAAGACTCTTGCCGTCGCCCAGGGTGACCGGCGTGGCGGCCACGGCGGCCACCTCGGCCGCGCCCATCATCGAGCCCGCGCGCTGCGGGCCGCCGTTGCCCACGGCCTGGGCGTTCTTGGGCAGGGTCTGGCCCTTGGCCAGGTGTTCGCCGTGAATGCGCAGCATGTGTCCGTACATGCGTCTCTCCTTGTTCATCGGCACCGCCGGGCGGTGTCCGTCATGATGTTGCGTGAAAAGGCGCGGCCCCGCGCCGCTACAGGGCAAGCACCTGTTCGGTGCCGTCCTTGAAGTTGTAGGAAGTGACGATCTCGATGCCGTTCCAGTGGGTGATCTGGCGGTCCATGTCCTTGCCGCCGGGCACGATCTGCAACGCACCGGCCTTGTAGCGGTACAGCAGGTTGCGGGCGCGCTCGTGCATGAACAGGTAGGTGGAGCCGGAGGTGGCGCGCACCTGGGCCAGCATGTCGTCGATCATGGCTTCGGTGGGCACGTGGTCGCGGCTCACGTTGACGATGGCCGCCACGCTGTGGGGGTTGGCGATCTGGATGCCCAGGTACGACTTCAGCCGCAGGCCGAAGACCAGCACGCCCTGGTACTGGCCGCTGGTGGCCTTGTAGAGGTCGCCGCCGTTGATGGGCTGCACGTCCAGCACGGTGCCCTGCTTGAAGCATTCCGGGCTGTACAGGCCGCAGGTCTCGCCTTCCACGAAGCGCACGGCCAGCATGGAGTAGCAGCCGCCCGCCGTGGCCCCGGCGTCGGTGACCTTGCCGTGGTCCAGGGCGAAGGCGCGGAAGTTGTCGTAGATGATGCGCTGTTCGGCCGACATGCCCGAGCGGCGCAGCACCTTGGGCATCTTCTTGGAGAAGTACTTCTCCTTGCCGCCGAACATGCGGGCGGTGTCCTCGGGCACCTCGATCTCGCCGCCCAGGATGGACAGGTCCACCTTGCGCAGGTTGCTGGTCACCTCCACCGAGGGCAGCGGGGCGTTCATGTCCACCCAGCCCGCGCCCTGCACCTCTTCCACGTCCTCGTACATGTTCCACAGGCCGTGGCTGGCCTCTTCGAAGGGAACGATGCCCAGGATGGGGGCCTCCTCGGTCAGCCCGTCCACCTGCTGCGGCTGCGTGGATGCCTGCTCGTTGCTCAGATCCTTCAGCGTCTTGCCCATGCCGGATGCCTCCTGGCGGTTAACGTTTGGCGAACACGACGGTCCGCAGGAAATCCTCGGTGCTCATGGCCTCGCCGCGCGCGCCCGCCGGGCCGGAACCCGCGCCCAGCGAGTCCTCACCCATGCGGTCGCCCACCAGGGCCATCAGTTCGGCGAAGGCGGGGTGGTTGCCCAACCCGGCGCGCACCAGCGGGGCCAGCCGTCCCTCCATGCGCCCGTCCAGGCTGCGCACGGCGCGGCGGGCGGCGTCGATGCGCTCGTCGTAGCGGCCCTTCCACAGCGTGCGCAGGCCCGCCTCGCAGCCGTCGGCGGCAAGGCCGCCCGCCGCCTCGTGCTCGGCCACGTAGAAGTCCACGGCGGCGCGGGCCTGTTCCGGGGTCAGCCCCTGCGCGGCGCACAG
>JALHHV010000383.1:0-994 GCA_022837365.1 Desulfovibrio sp.
TTGACTTTTACAGCCATGGGCGCAGAGAAGGCGCAAACAATCCCTTGCAGGAGGCTGCATAGCATGAAGACCCTGACCAAAGCCCTTCTCGCCGCCCTGTGCGTGTCGTTTCTGGCCCTGCCCGCCGTCGGCGAAGCCGCCACGGTAAAGAAGCCCCAGACCATCGAAACCCGGCAGGCGCAGCAGAAGAAGAAGGCCCCCAAGAAGGTGGCCGTGAAAAAGAAGAACACCCAGCAGGCCGCCGCCAAAAAGCAGACCAAGGTCGCCAAGGCGGACAAGACCTCCAAAACCGCCAAGGCCGCCAAGACTTCCAAGAACTTGAAATACCAGAACCAGTAGGCCGGGGTGGGGCCGGGCAACGCGCCCGGCCCCGCCCGCTTCCCGCGCCGCGTCGCCGCACGCCCTTTCGTCACCCGCGCCCGGTGGAAGGCATTTGCTTGTCCTTTGCGGACAAATGGCGCAGAATGCCGCATCCACGTCCACCATCGCGGGCCGTCACCGGCCGGGAGGCGCGCCATGCCCCGCCGACGCTTCAGTACCCTGGATGAATTCGCGGAATTCCTGAACCGCACGTGCATGCCCATGCACGAGGCCATCCGCTGCATCGACGACTTCGACGCCCTGCGCGAAGCCGTGGACACCCTGCGCTCGCGCATGCCCTCCATCGGGTTCTTCTCGCCCCGGCGGCGGGTGCAGTGCTTCTACGCCGTATGCCGCCAACTGGACGCCTTCATCGAAAAGGGCCGCCTGACCATCGACGACGCCCTCATGGCCCTGAACATGCTGGGCTTCGAATCCTCCCGCTTCCGCAAGGCGGTGCGCATGTTCCGCCGCCGCTGGGCCCGCCGCCGCGAAGGCGACCGCGCCAGCCTGCCCCAGGTCACCCGCTTCTACATGGACGGCATCGGCACCTGCCTGTAGGGCCGCGCCGCTCCTTCCCCCGCCCGCATGCCGCCGCGCCCGGCGCGGCGTACCGTGATGAGCCCCGCCCCCC
>JALHHV010000383.1:1010-3079 GCA_022837365.1 Desulfovibrio sp.
CCTGTTGAAGCGCGCGCGGTTCTGTCGTAAGGCAACCCATCACACCACATGACCAGCCACCGCAGCCGCAGGAGACCAAACCGCATCGCGCCCGCGCGCCGGGCCCCCTCGCACAAGGACCACGCATGGCCTCTCCGTACATCCTGACCATCTCCTGCCCCGACCGCATCGGCATCGTGGCCACGGTTTCCACCTTTCTCGCCGTGCAGCGCTGCAACATCCTGGACAGCGCCCAGTTCGGCGACCGCGAAAGCAGGCGCTTCTTCCTGCGCATCCATTTCGAAATGCCCGGCGAGGGTCCCGGCCGCCCCGAACTGGAGCGGCTGTTCGCCGGGGTGGCCGCCACCTTCGACATGCAGTGGCAGCTGTTCGACGCGGGCAGCACCTCGCGCATCCTGGTGCTGGTCTCGCGTTTCGGGCACTGTCTGAACGACCTGCTGTTTCGCTGCGAGACGGGCGCGCTGAACGCCGCCATCCCGGCCATCGTCTCCAACCACCGGGACTTCCAGCGCATCGCCGAGATGCACGGCATCCCGTTCCACTACCTGCCCATTTCCAAGGAAAACAAGCCGGAACAGGAAGAACGCATCGCCAGGATCATCGAGGAAGAGTCCATCGACCTCGTGGTGCTGGCCCGGTACATGCAAATCCTGTCGCCGGAATTCTGCGCGCGGTTCAAGGGCCGGGTGATCAACATCCACCATTCCTTCCTGCCCAGCTTCAAGGGCGCCTCGCCCTACCACCAGGCATTCGCGCGCGGCGTGAAGCTGATCGGCGCCACCGCCCACTACGTCACCGAAAACCTGGACGAAGGCCCGATCATCGAACAGGAAGTGGCGCGGGTGGACCATTCGCACATGCCCGACGACCTGGTGGCCGTGGGCCGCGACGTGGAATGCCTGGCCCTGGCGCGGGCCGTGCGCTTTCACATCGAGCACCGGGTGCTGCTGAACGGCAGCAAGACAGTGGTGTTCCCCTAAGCATACCGTTTCCGGATACCGTCCTCCCCTGTACGCACCGCGCCCGGAAGCCTCCGCTTCCGGGCGCGTTTCCGTTCCGCCTCTTCCTTCGCCCGCTCCGCCAAAAGGAATCCGCACCCGCCGCATCGCAACGGTCCGTGTTTTGTCTTGAAGCCGCCAAGGGGCTGCGCTAGAGTCCCCACCGGACGCACGGCGCGCACTCCTCGTCGCCCTGCCGGGCCGCCCCTCCGACCGCCGGAGGCAGCCCGCGCCCGCGCCCCGCACGGCCTTGCGCCGCACGGGTTCACGCGGCGCGTCGCGTTTCCGAAGCATGAAGCACCACCCCACTGGAGGACCGTTGATGGAAGCCCCGCAAAAGAATCTCGCCCTGGATCTCGTGCGCGTCACCGAAGCCGCCGCGCTGGCCTCCGCCCGCTGGCTGGGCAAGGGCAACAACGACGCGGGCGACGGCGCGGCCGTGGACGCCATGCGCCTGTCCTTCAACTCGCTGAACGTGGCCGGCCACGTGATCATCGGCGAAGGCGAGAAAGACCACGCCCCCATGCTGCACAACGGCGAAAAGGTGGGCACGGGCCGGGGCCCGGCCATCGACGTGGCCGTGGACCCCGTGGAAGGCACCAAGCTGCTGGCCTATGGCCGTCCCAACGCCATTTCCGTGGTGGGCGTGGCCCCCGCGGGCACCATGTACAACCCCGGCCCCAGCTTCTACATGCAGAAGCTGGTGGTGCCCCCGGCGGCGCGCGACGTCATCGACATCGACGCCCCGGTGAAGGAAAACCTCCAGAAGATCGCCAAGGCGCTGGGCAAGGACGTGGACGACCTGGTGGTGTTCGTGCTGGACAAGCCGCGCCACGAAAAGCTCATCCAGCGCATCCGCGAGTCGGGCGCGCGCATCCAGCTGCACACCGACGGCGACGTGGCCGGAGCGCTGATGGCCGTTGACCCCCGCTCCGAGGTGGACGTGATGATGGGCACCGGCGGCACCCCCGAGGGCGTGCTGGCGGCCTGCGCCATCAAGGGCGTGGGCGGCCAGATACTGGCCCGCCTGGACCCGCAGTCCTACCCCGAAAAGGAAGCCCTGCACGACGC
>JALHHV010000384.1 GCA_022837365.1 Desulfovibrio sp.
GCCCGCGCCGATGCCTACCTGTACGGGTGAAGGCGCGGCACGGGGCCGCGCGGATGCCGGACATTCCGGCCCGTTGACACAACCCCAGCCACGGGAGTGCAGACCATGCCCAACACCAGGGAAGAGTACATCCGCACCCTTCGCGACAAGCTCGAACTGTGGAAGGCCCAGCTCGAAAAGCTGGAAGTGCAGGCCGCGCTGGCCAAGGCGGAAGCCCGGGTGGAATACCACGAGCAGATCGCCGACCTGCGCCGCAAGCGCGAAGAGGCCAAGCGCAAGCTGGATGAATTGCAGCATGCGGGCGAGCATGCCTGGAAGGACATGAAGGCCGGTCTTGAGCTGGCGTGGGACGCCGTGGAGGCGGCCTTCGCATCGGCACGGGCGCGCTTCAAGTAGCCTTCGCACCCTTTCGCACCCGGCCCCATCGGCCGCCCGTGCCGTCCGTCCCCCGCCTTCACACAGTTCCGACACTTCGCCACAACGCCGGCGGCCCGTGTTTCCTGCAATGGACACGGGCCGCCATGCGTTTTCGCATGTCCAACGTCATGCCCTGGCGGTTGCCCCCTGCCGCCCGGTCCCGCCACGTCAACGGAAATCCGATATTATCATGTCTCCGGCCCACCGCCAGTGGTAGCTCGCTGACAAGGCCCCAAGCCGGAGGAGAACATGAAACACACGGAACTGACCCTCTGCGAACAGATGCACATCGGCGTGCAGGCCGTGGAGCGCCGGTTGCGCCTGGTGGGCGTGACCAGAGAGGACTGCGCCACCCTGAAGCGCTTCAAGGCAGTCATCACCGCCAACGTCGAGGAATTGCTGGACGAATTCTACGACGTGCTGGCCAACGTGGACGAGGTGGCCCGGCTCATCGGCGACAAGGAGGGCCTGATGCGGCTCAAACGCTCGCTGCGCAACTACGTGCTCACCCTGTTCGAGGGCGAGTACGGGCTCGACTACGTGCAGAGCCGGCTGCGCGTGGGGCTGGTGCACAAGCGCATCGGCGTCACGCCCAAGCTGTTCATGACCGCGGTGCTGCACCTGACCCGGATGCTGCGCCAGCGCATCCGCAGCGAGGTGCCCGGCATGGAACAGCAGATGGAGGTGATGCACGCCCTGGAAAGGGTGGTGTTCTTCGACCTTGCGCTCATCTTCGACACCTACATCCAGAGCCTGATGGACGAGATATTGTACCGCAGCGAGGAACTGACCACCTACGCCAAGGAACTGGAGCAGATGGTGGCCGAGCGCACGCGGGAACTGGAGGACCTCGCCCGCCTCGACGGGCTCACCGGCATCCCCAACCAGCGCCACTTCCATGCCGAACTGCGGCGCGAATTCCTGCGCGCCCAGCGCATGGGCTCGCACTTCTCCCTCGTTTACATGGACCTCGACAACTTCAAGATCGCCAACGACACGTGGGGACACAAGGTCGGCGACCAGTTGCTGAAAAACGTTGCGGAATGCCTGAAGGGGTGCTGCCGCGAGGGCGACGTGACGGCCCGGTGCGGCGGCGACGAATTCTGCGCCATCCTGATGGATACCGGCATCCACGGCGCGCAGCAGTGGGCGTACAGGCTCATCGAGGCGTTCGACGCCAGCGAGGAGCGCTACGGCGTGACCCTGAGCATCGGCATCGCCCAGTTCGAGCCGGTCTTGGACCATGAGCCGGAACAGCTGCTGAAACGGGCGGACGAAGCCATGTACCGGGCCAAGCTGGCGGAGGGGCACGCCGTGGTGTCCGCGGAGTGCGACGAGGATGCGCTGCTGTGCGAGGGGCGGCCCCCGCCGCGCGACGCCAAGAGACGCGGGGGACGCGAGCTTCGGCCCCCCCGCGCGAAACGGGAACCCGACGCTGCCGCGGAACAGGCGGGCATGGCGGAAGCGTCCGGGGCGTGACCGGAACGGCGGAATGGGGGCGGGAAGCGGGAAGAGCGGCAACAGACCCTAGGGGTTGTTTCTAGATTAGGGTTTTCGTTCGTTGGCAAGGAAAACGAGCCTGCCATGAGGGAGTATGCCTCAGCCGTTAGGCGAGCTTGCGAGCCTTACGGATGAGGACCGCAGCGCGCTAAGGACAGCAGAGCCATGGCAGGCGAAGTTTGACGAAGCCAACGGGCGAAAGGACAATCTAGAAACAACCACTAGCCGTCCACCATCAGGCCGTCGCGCATGACCAGGGTGCGGTGGGCGCGGCGGGCGTAGTCCGGGTTGTGGGTGACCATCACCGTGGTCAGCCCGTCGCGGCCCAGTTCGGCCAGCAGTTCCATGATGGCCTCGCCGGTGGCGGTGTCCAGGCTGCCGGTGGGCTCGTCCGCGAACAGCACCCGCGCGTCGCGCACCAGGGCGCGGGCGATGGCCACGCGCTGCTGCTCCCCGCCGGAAAGCGCGCCGGGCAGCGAGCCCGCCTTGCCGGAAAGCCCCACCCGGTCCAGCACGCGGCGGCCCTTTTCGGCCATGGCGGCGGGCACCGGGGCAAGGCCGTTCATGAACGGCAGCAGCACGTTTTCCAGCGCGGTCAGGTAGGGCATCAGGTGGTGGGCCTGGAAGATCACCGCGAAGTCGCTGTGACGCAGGCGGTTGCGCCGGGCCTCGGACACGCGGGTGATGTCCTCGCCGTCGAACAGCACCGCGCCCGCGTCGGGCAGGGTCAGCGAGGCCAGCACGTTGAGCAGGGTGGACTTGCCCGAGCCGGAACGGCCCGCCACGGCCACGAATTCGCCGGGGGCCACGCGCAACGAAACGCCGCGCAGCACGGGCGCGGGTGCGCCGCCGTCGGTGGCCGGGTAGCTCTTGCAAAGGTCGCGCGCCTCGATGATGGCCGGGGCGCTGGCGGTGTGGTCTGTGGTCATGCGGTGCCCTTTGGGACTGCTTGGAAAGCTAGAGAGAAACGAGGGCGGCGGCAGGCTCCACGCGCGACGCCTTCCACGCCGGGAAGGCGGCCGCCAGCACGGACACGGCGGCGATGCCGCAGGTGGTCAGGGCCAGCGCGGCGGGGCTGAACGCAGGAGCGGCCACGTCGGCCATGTGCAAAAGTTCCAGCACCTTCAGGGCCAGGCCGTGCCCGGCCAGGTGCCCCGTCAGCCCGGCGGCCACGCCCACCAGCAGCGCCTCGGACGCGAACACGGTGAACACCCCGAAGCGCGAAAAGCCCACCGAACGCAGGATGCCGATCTCGCGCCGCCGCTCGTTGACGGCGGAGAGCATGGACATGACCACCATGGCGCAGGCCGTGAGCAGGATGACCAGGCTGACCACCAGGGCCAGGTGCTGGGCGAAGTGCACGGAATACATGCGCTGCTCCACCACGTGGCGCAGGGCCTTGATGTCCTGCCCCGGCAGCGCGCCGCGCAGCTGGGCCACGATGTCGTCGATGGGGCAGCCCGCGCACAGGGCCGCCACTTCCACGAAGCTGGCCTTGTCCGGCAGGCCGAAGGCCCGCTGCACGAAGCCGATGTCCGCCAGCAGCACATTGTCGTCGTCGCTGCCGGTGGACCCGATGACCCCGGTGACGGTCACCGCATGGCCGTTGACGTCCACCACGCTGCCGGGCGCAAGGCCCAGCCGCG
>JALHHV010000385.1 GCA_022837365.1 Desulfovibrio sp.
GCGAGGGGGGAGTCGGTTTTTTTGTTTGCCTCCGGCGGGCAAGGGGCTTCGCCCCCTGCACCCCGATGAGAAAGTTTTTTAGCATTCGTTGATAGCTCGGATGCACACTGCAAGGCGTAAGAATGGCCCATTGAAGGGGTTGCAAGGGGCGAAGCCGCGTTGCGATCGCCATCCGTAAGACTCGAAGACTCGTCTAACGGCTGCCGTCCTTGCCCGCCGGAGGCGTAAAAAACAGAACCTGCCTTCGCCAGCGGCCGCAATAACGCGAAAGGCAACATGAAAAATTATGAATAACAACAAGATCAAGAAAATACACATGGTCGGCATCGGCGGCTCGGGCATGAGCGGCATTGCCGAGGTGCTCTTGAACCTCGGGTACGAGGTGTGCGGTTCGGACATGTCCGACGGCACTGTGGTGCGCCGCCTGCGCAAGCTGGGGGCCGAGATCTACATCGGCCACGGCGAAGGCAACCTGACGGACGCGCAGGTGCTGGTGAAGTCCACGGCCATCGGCGACGACAACCCGGAGGTGGCGGCCGCGCGCAAGCGGGGCATTCCCATCATTCCGCGCGCCGAGATGCTGGCCGAACTGATGCGCCTGCGCACGGGCATCGCCATTGCGGGCACGCACGGCAAGACCACCACCACCTCGCTCACGGCGGCCATCTTCGACGAGGCGGGCACCGACCCCACGGTGATCATCGGCGGGCGGCTGAACGCCTACGGCGCCAACGCCCGACTGGGCGACGGCGCCTACCTCATCGCCGAGGCGGACGAATCGGACGGCTCGTTCCTGTGCCTGTTCCCCATCGTCACCGTGGTCACCAACGTGGACATGGACCACATGGACCACTACCCCTCGCAGCAGGCCATCGACGACGCCTTCGTGGACTTCATGAACAAGGTGCCGTTCTACGGCATGAACGTGGTCTGCGGCGACGACCCCGGCGTGCGCCGCCTGCTGCCGCGCGTGAAGCGCCCGGTGGTCACCTACGGCTTCGACGAGCACAACGCCATCCGGGCCGAGGTGCTGGCCTGCGCGGACACCAGCCTGTTCAACGTCATCGTCGACGGCGAGGACATCGGGCAGGTGCGCTTGGTCCAGCCGGGCCGCCACAACATCCTGAACGCCCTGGCCGCCATCGGCGTGGCGCTGGAATGCGACATCGCGCCCGAGAAGATCGTGTCGGGCCTGGCCCGGTTCGGCGGGGTGGGGCGGCGCTTCGAGCGCAAGGGCGAGCGTGACGGCGTGCTGGTGGTGGACGACTACGGCCACCATCCGGCGGAAATCGCCGCCACCCTGGCCACGGCGCGCCAGTGCTTCCCGCACCGGCGGCTGGTGGTGGTGTTCCAGCCGCACCGGTTCACCCGCACCCAGGCCCTGTTCGGCGAATTCTGCAAGGTGTTCGACGGCGTGGACAAGCTGCTGCTGACGGAAATCTACCCCGCGTCGGAAAAGCCCATCCCCGGCGTGAGCGGACAAAGCCTGGCCCAGGGCATCCGCCAGGTGTCGAAGACCGACGTGACCTACCATCAGGATTTCGATTCCGTGCTGGCGGCGCTGCCCGAAGTGCTGCAACCCGGCGACCTGCTGCTGACGCTAGGCGCGGGCAACGTGACCACCATCGGCCCCCGCTACCTGGAAGGGGAATAGCATGCTCAAGGTTCTCGACGGCCCCGTGCTTGCGCACCGCACCACGCTCCGCCTTGGCGGCAGGGCGCTGGCGGAGGCGCGCGCGGCCGGGCCGCAGGACCTGGACGGCCTGCCCGAAGCGCTGGTGCGCCTTGGCGGCGAGCCACGCATGCTGGGCTGCGGCAGCAACATTTTGGCCGACGACGGCGAACTGCCCGTGGTGGTGGTGACGCTGGAGGACGGCGGCCCCTTCGACGCCGCGCCGGAAGTGACCGGCGAGACGGAGGACGGCCGCGTGCTGGTGCGCGTGGGCGCGGCGCAGCGGCTGCCGCGCCTGGTGTCGCGCCTGTCCGCGTGGGGCCTTTGCGGCATGGAAGGGCTGGCGGGGATACCCGGCGCGGTGGGCGGCGCGGTGGCCATGAACGGTGGCCATGAACGCCGGTTCCTACGGCTGCGAATGCGGCGCCGCGCTGCATTCCGTCTCGGTGTTCTCGCCCGCGCTGGGCCATGTGACCCTGGGCCGCGAGCGGTTCCGGTACGGGTACCGGCAGTTCGAGGTGCTGGACGCCTCGGGCGCGTCGCTGGGCGGCTGGTTCCTGGTCACTTCGGCCACCTTCGCCCTGGCGCGGTGCGACAGCGCGGTGGTGCATGCGGCCATGCGCGGAAACTACCTGAAGAAGAAAGCGACGCAACCTGTGCTGGCCCACAGTGCGGGGTGCGTGTTCCGCAATCCCTCGGCGGAGAACCCCGCTGGCAAGTTGCTGGATGCGGCTGGCTTGAAAGGATACCGTGTCGGCGGAATGGCATTTTCGCAAATGCATGCCAACTTCATGATCAACGAAGGAAACGGCACTGCAAAAGAGGCTTTCAGTTTATTGCAGTTGGCAAGAGTTGCCGTGAATGAACGTTTCGGAGTCGATCTTGAACTTGAAGTGAAGGTCTGGTCATGGCGGTAGCATTGTCGCGCGGAAAGAAGGGCGCGAAGAATGCGTATAGCAGAAAAAGTGTGAAGCCGCAGAAGCCTACGCTGAATCCGGGCAACGGAGTGCTGTCGTTCGTCAAATGGATCTTCACTATGCTGCTTTCCGTGTCCCTTCTGGTCGGAATAAGCATAGGTTTGCTGTACGTCTACAGATATGCGACGAGTTCTGAATATTTTGCAGTCAAATCTATT
>JALHHV010000386.1 GCA_022837365.1 Desulfovibrio sp.
GCGCCCTCGCCCGCGCTGGCGGCGTTGCCCGCGTCGGTCACCGGGGCCAGCTGGCAGGCGGCGTCGGCGCGGCCTTCGCCCTGCTGGCGGTAGCGGGCGATGCCGATGCTCAGGGTGCAGCCGTGGTTCTGGCACTGGGCGAAGCGGTGGCGGATGCGTTCGGCCACGGCGCGCACGGCATTCTCGTCCGGGCAGGCGAACAGGATGCCGAACTCGTCGCCGCCGATGCGGCAGGGGGTGTCGGTGCCCGCGCGCACCGCCTCGGCAATGACGTCGCCCAGCAGGCGCAGCAGTTCGTCGCCCGCCGAATGCCCGTGGGTGTCGTTGACGGACTTGAAGCGGTCGCAGTCCACCAGCATCAGGTGGAAGGGCGGGCGCAGCCGGGCCTCGGCGGCCAGTTCGGCCAGGCGCCGTTCGAAGTGGCGGCGGTTGAACAGGCCGGTCAGGGCGTCGCGCACGGCCAGTTCCTCCATGTGCCGGGCGCGGCTGTCCGTGGCCTCCAGCCGGGCCATCAGGTGCCGTTCGCGGCTGGCCACTAGGTGGGCCATCCACTCCAGGTTGCGCTTCAGGCGCAGCAGGTCGTGCTCGTCCTCCTGCTCGTTGGGCAGCGACAGGGGGCGCGGCTGGCGGCCTTCGCGCAGGGCCAGGCAGAAGGCGTTGATCGCACGGATGTCGCGCATGAGCACGAAACGGCAGATCAGCCCGGCCACGGGGATGCACAGCACCAGCGCCCCGGCCAGGTACAGGGCCACGGCCAGGACCACGTCCTCGAACACGGACAGGGGCAGCGCCCGCGGCAGTCCGGGCAGCACGGCGCGGCCCTGTGATTCCAGGTGGTGCAGCAGCACCCCGGCGGGCGCCACCACCACCAGGAACAGCGCGATGGCCAGCCGGGTGCGCGGGCTCAGGGTGTCCACGCCGCGCCAGAAGGCGTCGATGAGGCGGCGCAGCCAGCGCGGGGTGGCCAGGGGCAGGCCGGCGATGCTTGCGGCGGAGGTCCGGCCGGTGGTGCGGGCGGCGTTGGCGGCGTCGGTATTGCACGAGGGGGTGTGGTTCATGCGGGCACCGGGATCAGCAGGCCGCGCGGAGCGGCGCGACCGTCTTCCCACGTGTCTTCCCATGTGGCGCTCCGTGGGGCGGTGATGTCGTTGCGGCGGATGGGGTCGGCCGTGCCCGACCCGCCTGGGCCGTTGGGCGTTGCCGCCGTGGTGGCGGATGTTTCGGGCGACAGGGCGTGGCCGGTGCCGGAGAACGCCGGGGCGTGGTGGCCGGGGCGGCAGCAGGCGGCCACCGCGCAGGCGACGGCTGCGCCCGTCAGTTCGGAACGGGGCGGATGGGGCGTGCTGAAGGCGCGGTACAATTCGTCGCGCACGGTCACGAAGGCCCGCACCACGGCGGGGTCGAACTGGCTGCCCGAGCAGCGCAGCAGTTCCGCCTCGGCCTGCTCGAAGCGCATGGCCGGGCGGTAGGGACGGTGCTGGAGCATGGCGGACAGGCTGTCCGCCAGGGCGATGATGCGCGCGCCAAGGGGAATGGCCTCGCCGCGCAGGCCGTGCGGGTAGCCCCGGCCGTCCCACCGTTCGTGGTGGTGCAGGATCATGGCGGCCACGCCCTCGTCGGCCAGGTCCGCCACCGGGCTGACGATGCGCGCGCCGATGACCGGGTGGGCGCGCATGTGTTCCCATTCCTCGGGGGTCAGGGTGCCCGCCTTCAGCAGCACGGCGTCGGGCACGCCGATCTTGCCGATGTCGTGCAGGTGCCCGGCCACGTGCACCCGGTCGGCGTCGGCCGGGGAAAACCCCATGGCCTGCGCCAGCAGATAGGCGGCCAGGGCCACTTCCTCGGAATGCGAGCGGGTGTGGGCATCCTTGGCGTCGATGGCGTTGCCGAGCGATTCCGCGAACTGGTGCAGCAGGGTGCTTAGCATGGCGCGTTCCCCGCGTCGCCGGAAGGAGGCACGCCCCGGCGGGAAGGGGGGGCGGATATCCTGTCCGCTTTTTTGAAGTTGAAAATCATTCTCATGAACAG
>JALHHV010000387.1 GCA_022837365.1 Desulfovibrio sp.
AAGCGCAGGTCGAAGTCGGGCACGCCCAGCCGGGCGCAGGCCGCCTTGTCCAGCAGGTGGCAGCAGCCCATCACCGAAAGGCACGGGCGGCGCTGCCCGTACTGGCCGAAATCCATGACCAGCGGCGCGTTGTTGGTGAACCGGATGAGGTGCTTGCCGGTCTTCTCGAAATAGCGGGCCACGTACTGCACCGTGGGCAGGCTGCCGGGGTTCACCCCTTGCGGGCCCACCACCACGGTGCCGGGCATTTCGTCCATGTCCTGCACGTAGCTGCGCAGCCACGCGTGCGGCAGCAGCACGTCGTCATCGAGGAAAGCGAACAGGTCTTTGTCGCGCATGGAATCGAGGTGCCACAGCCAGTTGCGGGCGGCGGGCGCGCCGATGTTGATGGGCAGCTGGATCAGTTCCACCTGCCGCCCGGCGGCCACCGCGCGCACGCCCGCCTCGAACTCGTCGCGCGAGAAGGCCGTGGAGCCGTTGTTGATGAGCGCCACGTGCGCCCCGCCAATGTCCGAGGCCAGCAGGCTGGCCAGGGTGTCCAAGGTCACCTGCAACTTGTTCCAGGTGTAGAAGCCGATGCCGATACGCCGTCCCTCCAGCACCGAGGCGGCGCGGGCCGTGGCAAGGTCGCCGACCGCCTCGGCCATGCGGGCGCGCAGCAGGATCGTCAGCGGGCACGGCAGGGCCTTGGCCAGCAGTTCGTCGCGCAGTGCGGCGTCGCCCGCCGCGTGGGCGGCGTGGGCCAGCACGCCCGCGCCCGCCGGGGCCGCCGGAGAGGCCAGAAAATGCGCGATGCCCACCGCCGTCTGTTCCCACGCGCCCATTTCCCACAGGCGCATCAGGCAGGCGAACACATCGCCGGGTGCCGTGGCTTCCCGGCACGCGGCCAGCACCGCGTCCGGGTCGGCGGGCAGGTCCCAGGCCCGGCCGAAGGCTTCGTTGGCGGGCACCTGCGGCAGGCCGTCCAGCACGGCGGCGGTCGCCTTCAGCCACGCCGCGTAGGCGGGCGACGGCGCGGCCATTGCGCCGAGCTGCCCCACCAGCCCGCGCAGCCCGCCATCCAGCGGATTCAGCAACAGGGCCTGGCGCAGCAGCCCGGTGCCGAACAACACCCGCGCCTTGCGCTGCTGCGCGGGCAGCTTGTCCAATTCGCCCAGCAGTTCGTTGGCCCCGGCCATGGCGTAGCCGGACTGGCTGAGGCCGTGCAGCAGGGTACGGGCAAAGCATGACATCCCGGCGCGCCCCGGCGTCGGGCACCGGAAGGTCTGCCCTGCACGGCCACGCGGGGGCAATGGCGGCAGGCCGCTTCCCATCCGCCGGTGCTATACAAATTCGCAAATCCGACCGGTAACCCCCCATGCATATTGTAAAGACATGTATCTATTGGTAAGCAATCACTTTCGTTTTCCGTTCTAACCTTTGGGGAGGTATAACGTGTTGAAAAGGCTGATTCCCTTGCTGGCCGTGGCGCTCCTTGTGACGGGGTGCGCCACCACCGAGCGGCCCAAGGCGGAACGCGTGGAGGGGGCACCGACAGCGGTGAGCCCCACCGTGCAGCAGGCCGCCGCCATGGACAAGAAAGGCGTGAAGCGGAAAGTTGCCATCGGCCGCTTCACCAATGAAACCAAGTACGGCCAAAGCTTCTTTCTGGACAAGGATTCGCGCGACCGCCTGGGCAAGCAGGCCGTGGACATCCTGTCCTCCAAGCTGGTGGCCACCGAAAAATTCATCCTCATCGAGCGGGCCGACCTGAACAAGATCCAGAAGGAACTGGGCATCGGCGGCGCGAGTGAATACCGCAACATGGCGGACTACCTGATTCTGGGCTCCGTCACCGAATTCGGGCGCAAGGACGTGGGCGACGTGGGCGTGTTCAGCCGCACCAAGCGCCAGGTGGCCTTCGCCAAGGTGCACATCCGCCTGGTGGAGGTTTCCACCGGCCAGATCATCCATTCCGAAGAAGGCAGCGGCGAAGCCTATTCCGAGGCGGGCAGCGTCATGGGCGTGGGCACCCGCGCCGGGTACGACACCACGCTCAACGACAAGGCCATCGAGGCGGCCATCACCAACGTCTCGTCCAACATCATCGAAAACCTGCTGGAACGCCCGTGGAAGGGCTACATCCTGGCCCAGGAGGGCGGGCAGTACCTGATTTCCGGCGGCAAGACCCAGAACATCAAGGCGGGCGACCTGTTCGACGTGGTGGCAGAGGGGCAGAAGGTGCGCAACCCCCAGACCAACATGGACATCGTCCTGCCCGGCAAGGTGGTGGGCAGGCTGCGCGTGGCCGCCACCCTGGGCGACACGCCGGATGGGACGCCAGCGGCGACTACGGCAAACTCTTCATTCGCGAAGTGCGCTAGGGAGGGGCTTCATGCGCAAGACATCCGTACGCATCGCCACGCTGGCGGCGCTGGCCGCCGCGCTGCTCCTGACCGGGCTGTTCGCGGGCTGCGCCTCGCGCGAGGGCGTGGTGCAGGGCGACACCAAGGCCTACTTCTGGTTCACCGGCAACGCCAGGGGCGCCGTGGCCCGCCTGAACGACCAGCCCGCCTTCACCCTGGGGCAG
This sequence comes from Desulfovibrio sp., assembly GCA_022837365.1. Classification (GTDB taxonomy): domain Bacteria; phylum Desulfobacterota; class Desulfovibrionia; order Desulfovibrionales; family Desulfovibrionaceae; genus Cupidesulfovibrio. The sequence goes on from JALHHV010000387.1 coordinate 2,570, forward strand.
GCCAGCGGGGCCAGGGACTGGAACACCACCCCCAAGACCAAGGACACCATCTACGAGGTGGCCCCCGGCCGCTACACCGTCGTCGTCGAGCGCGACGGCGTGGTGGTGGTGAACCGCACCGTGCTGGTGGGCGCGGGCATGACCAAGGAGATCCTCGTCCCATGACCATGCCGCACGAGACCGCTCACATGACCCGACGCCCCCTGCGAACCGCGCAACTGGCGCTGCTGGCCGCCGCCCTGTGCATCCTGTGCACCGGCTGCGCCAAGCCCGCGAACTCCATGTACTGCATGGACAACTACTCCTCCACCCTCTACGCCTGCCGCAAGAACCCCGCGCAGGAGCAGCAGGACAAGCACGTCAAGGCCATGGAGGACATCGTCGCCAGGTCGGAGCAGCGCAACCTGCGCGTGCCGCCCGGCATCTTCGCGGAACTGGGCTACGTCCACCTGAAGGCGGGCCAGATGGCCGAGGCCCGGAAATACTTCGAGGCGGAAAACCGGCTGTACCCGGAATCGAAGGTGTTCACCACGCGCCTGCTGGCCTGGGCGGACGCCTCGTCCGGAACCGGCCGCGGCGAGTCCGACACCACCAACACGGAAAGCCAGGAGGGCGTCATCACCCCCGCCGACGCGGTGACCGACGCGCCCGTGCTGCCCGCCGGGGAGGGGGCCGCCCATGAATAGACTGATCGCCACCGCGCTGCTGCTGGCGCTTGCCCTGCTGGGCGGCTGCGCCCACACCGCGCAGCAGTCCACCAAGGCGGAACTCTTTCCGCTGATGTACGAACAGAAGCCGCGCTCCATCGTGGTGCTGCCGCCCATCAACGAATCCACGGCGGCCGACGCGCCCACGTACTACTCCACCACCATCCAGGAACCGCTGGTGTACACCGGGTACTACGTGCTGCCGTACGAGGTTTCGTCGGACATCCTGGCCCACGAGGGCATCACCGACGGCCACCAGTTGTACGAGCTGCCGCTGAACACCCTGAAGGAATACTTCGGGGCCGACGCGGTGCTGTTCACCCGCATCAAGAAGTGGGACACCTCGTACGCCGTGGTGGCCTCGCACCTGACCGTGGCCGTGGAGTGCGAACTGAAGTCCACCACCACCGGCGAGAAGATGTGGAACTATTCCGGCACGGTGGTCATCGACCTGACCAGCCACAACACCGGCGGCGGCCTGGCCGGGCTGCTGGTGCAGGTGGTGGTCACAGCCATGAACACGGCCATGGCCGACTACGTGCCCTACGCCATGCAGGCCAACGCCATCGCCCTGAACGCCATGCCCTACGGGCCGTACCACCCGCAGCACGAGCAGGATACCGAGGTCAAGGTGTTCGTGCCGAAGACGGCCGACAACTAGGCGCGAACAACCGGCGGCAGCAGAAAAAGAAAGAAAAAGCACGGGCGGGACCAGATGCGGTTCCGCCCGTTTTTTCGTGCACGATGCGTGGTGAGCCCGGCCTAGAAGCCGGGCGGGCACTCGTACCCCCGCGCCCTGCGCTGGGCCAAGTCGCCCCCCGGCAGGGACTCGAAGAAATACACCGTCTTGCCCTTGTCCGTGGCCAGGATGCCCTTGCAGTAGGCCCCGCACACGCCGGGGTCGGTGGCTTGCAATCGAAGCGGCCCGATATGGGGCAGTCCAGCCGCTTCACCTGCCCTGCCGCCACCACCCCCATGCCCTTGAGGTTGGCGATGTCGTCCAGGGCCATGGCCGGGCGGACGGGCAGAACGAGCGCCGCCAGCAGCAAAAGCGCGATGCAGGCCGCGCGGCGCACGGCGCCGGTTTTCCTGCCGTGCGCCGCGTGGCCGCGTCCCTGTCCGGCGCGTTCTCCTCGTGCGTATGGCCCCTGTGCCGCGTGCATCGTTCACCCCGTGCGTTCCGGTTGTTCCTGCGATACCCGGCCCCACCATATCGTACCGGCAGCCCGCCGCAACCCCCCGCCATCGGTCCGCACCGCACCCGCCCGGATAGACGACGATAACGGCGGCCACGGGAGCGTCATGATGCACGCCCGCGCACCGGGCCTGCCCCTCCGCTGTCCCGCAGCCAACCGCCCATCCACCCGGAGGAACCGTGCCCGGCATCCGCCCGCTTCGCCTTTCCGCCATGGCCGCCATGCGGGGTTCCCTGCCCTTGGCAGCGCTGCTGCTGACCACGGCCCTGCTGCTTTCCGGCTGCGCCAAGCCCGCGCCCGTGGCCGATGCCGCGCCCCCCGTGCCTGCGGCCCAAGCCCAGCCTGACACCACAGCCCAAGATCCCGAGGACGCCAAGGACGCCAAGGACGCCGAAGCGGCCAGAATGCGCGAGACCGCCAGCAAGCCGCACTCGCCCGTAACTCCGGATGACGCCGCGTGCGACCCGCTGACCGGCGTATTGC
>JALHHV010000388.1 GCA_022837365.1 Desulfovibrio sp.
GCGGCCTCGATGGCGGCGTTGAGCGCCAGCAGGTTGGTCTGGTCGGCGATGTCCTCGATGACCTGCATCACCCGGCCGATGTCCTCCGCCTGGCGGCCCAGGCCTTCCATGTTGGCGCGCAGGTCCACGGCCAGGTCGCGCACGCCGGTGATGGCCTGCACCACCCCGGCCACCAGCTGTTCGCCTTCGTCGGCCTTGGCCCGCGCGCCCTCGGCGTTGCCCGCCGCCTGCGAGGCGTTGTGGGCCACCTCCAGCATGCTGGCGTTCATCTGTTCCATGGCCGTCGCCGTCTCCGCCGTGCGGGCGCGCTGCCGGTCGGTGCCGCCGTTGGCCTCGTCCACCTGGTGGGCCAGTTCCTCGGCCGCCGTGGCCAGTTGCCGCGCGATGTCGTCGGCCTGTTCGGCCACGCGGGTGATGGCCGCGTGCTGGGCCTCCACGCGGGCCTGCTGAGTGCGCAGGCCGGTGACGTCGGCGTAGATGGTGAAGGCCCCGATGAGGGTGCCGTCCAGGTCGTACAGCGGGGCCACGTCCACCTGGGCATGCACGGGCTTGCCCGTCTCCGTGGTCAGGTCCACGCTCAGGTTGCATTCGGCCCCGCCGCTTTGCAGACACCGGCGGGTGGCCATGTCGTCCATGGCGCGGCCGTACACGAAGCGGTCCAGCGGCTTGCCCACCCAGTCCTGCGGGGCGCCGGGGCGCTCCAGCATGTCAATCAGCGCCGCGTTGGTGAACACCACCTTCTCGTCGGGAGAGCTGATGGCGAAGGGCACGGTCATGCCGTTCAGCACGCCCTGGGTGAAGCCGAGCTTGTTCTTCATCTCGGCCACCATGGCGTTGACGGCGGCAATGGTGTCGCCCACCGCGTCGCGCGCCTCGTAGCGCATGGCGGCGGAAAAGTCGCCGGAGGCCACGGTGCGGGCATAGGCGGCCAGTTGCCCCATGGGCTTCATCAGTTCGCGCACCAGCACCCACACGAAGAGCACCGCCAGCGCCAGCGCGGCCACGCCGCCGCCCGCGGTCCAGCGCAGCATGTCGGTATCCGCGCCCTGGAGCATCTCGTCGCGGGTCATGGCCACGGCCAGGTACAGGTCCCACGGTTCGAAATAGCGCACGAAGCCCACCTTGAGCCCGTCATACTCCCATTCCAGGAAGCCGTTGCGGGTTTCCAGCATCTGCCTGCCGTAGCTGTCCTGCAGTATGTTGGTGCCGGTGCGGGTGGGGTGCAGCAGGCGGGTGCCGTCGGGCGTGAAGATGAAGGTGTAGCCGCGCCCGCCCACCTTGGCCTGCCCGAACATGGTGCGGAAGGCCTCGCCGAGCAGGGGTTCGCCCACGAACAGCGCGCCGATGACCGCGCCGTAGGCATCCTTCACCGGGCGGTAGTGGGTGCGGAATGCCTTGCCCATGACCATGGCCCGGCCGGTGTAGTCCTTGCCTGCCGCCATGGCCTGGTACACCGGGCTGGATTCGGGGATGTAGGTGTCGATGGCGCGCTTGCCCTGCGCGTCGGTGATGGTGGTGGCCACGCGCAGCAGCTTGCCGGGCAGCAGCACGAACAGGGTGGCGTCGGAACCCACGGTGCGCTTGTGGCGTTCCACCAGGGCGTTGGGCGAAAAGGGCAGGGGCATGCCGTCGCCGGTCAGCTCGAAATCCGGCACCGATACCGTGGACGTGGCCCCGGTGGACTGGTCCGCCACCTGATGCTGGGCGGCGTTGGAGGCGTTGAGGCGCAACTCGCCCTGGCCCAGCAGCGAACCGGACAACGCCTCCAGGCTGTTGTGCAGGGCCTCGCCGCCGATGCTGTCCTGCATGGCGGCCACGTCGCACATGGCGTCCATGAACCCGGCAAGGTTGTCGTGCCCCATCCGGTCCAGCGTGCCCTGGATGCGCCAGGCCATGATGCCGGACAGGAATACGATGGTGCACAACACCACCATGATGACCCCGGAATACATCTTGGTGGTGATCCTGAGTGTATCCAGCCGCATTGTAGCCACCTCCCGTCGGCATTTTCC
>JALHHV010000389.1 GCA_022837365.1 Desulfovibrio sp.
CACATCTTCCGGCTGTATCAGGCACCGCCCGGCCCGCCTTGCGCAAGGGGCCGCGGGCGACGATGCGAGAACCCACCATAAGGAGACCGGCACCCCATGCCAGCCCCCTGCATGATGCCCACGGGTTGACCACAGCGCTCCGGCGCATGGGACAAGACCGTCGTTTTCGGGTATCGGACCTTCAGGCAAGCGTTTCTATCCCCCACAGGAGGATTCACGAATGGGCAAAACTCCGGTTGAAAAGCCCGCGGCCAAGGCCGCCAAGGCTGGCGCCGAGATTTCCGAACTCACCAAGAAGCTGGTGCTGACCGGCGCCGACATCGTGCGCATCGGCGACGACGCCGAACTGCTGGTCGGCGGCAAGAACTACAACACCGCCATCATCAGCCAGGTGGAAGGAATCCGCGCACCCGAGTTCCGCGCCATATCGTCGCAGGCATTCCACATGCTGCTCGACGAAACCAGGGTCAACGCATCGCTCGTCCGCGCCACCGTGGACAAGGAATACAACCGCATCGACTGGAACGACCCCGAGATCAACAAGGACTCGGAGTTCCTCCAGAAGTTCGTCCGCAACCTGGCCAAGGAAATCCGCGCCCAGGCCTCCGCCAAGCCGGACCAGACCCAGATCAAGCTGCGCACCTTCGTCAACAACGTGGTGGAAGGCTTCGCCACCTCGCCGGAAGGCATCGACCAGCTGCGCAAGCGCTCGGTGCTGGTGCAGGCGGGCATCCTGTGCGTGGAACTGCCCAAGGCCGTGGACGAATGCGTGCGCGAGGCCTACCGCTCCATCTGCAAGGAAGCGGGCGCCGAAGACGTGCCCGTGGCCGTGCGCTCGTCCGCAGCCGGCGAGGACTCGCGCAAGAAGGCCTTCGCCGGGTTGCAGGACACCTACCTGAACATCGTGGGCGAAAGCCGCGTGTCCGCCGCCTACCACTGGGACTGCGCCTCGGCCTACAACCTGCGCTCCATGACCTACCGCCGCGAGGCGATCCTGGACGCCCAGGCCCGCGCCGAAGCCACCGGCGACGAAGCCATCGCCATCAAGGCCAAGCAGGAATGGGCCATCGAGAACACCTCGCTCTCGGTGTGCATCATGCGCATGATCAACCCGGTCATTTCCGGCACGGCCTTCAGCGCGGACACGGCCACCGGCTGCCGGGGCACCGCGCGCAAGGACCTGGTGGGCATGGACGCCAGCTACGGCCTCGGCGAGGCCGTGGTGGGCGGCATGGTCACCCCGGACAAGTTCTACGTCTTCCAGCGCGACGACGGGCCCGAGGTGGTCATCCGCCAGATGGGCTGCAAGGACAAGAAGATCGTCTACGACGAGAAGGGCGGCACCAAGAAGGTTTCGGTTCCGGAAATCGAGGCCTACCGCTGGTCGCTCTCGCTGGCCCAGGCCGAGCAGGTGGCCAAGGGCGTGCGCGCCATCAGCCGCGCCTACGGCGGCATGATCATGGACACCGAATTCTGCATCGACTCGGCCGACCGGCTGTGGTTCGTGCAGGCCCGCCCCGAGACCCGCTGGAACGAAGAGCTGGAAAAGCACCCGCACACCATCTTCATGCGCCGCCGCGAGGTGGACCCCAAGGCGGCCACCCAGGCCGAAGTGCTGCTGGAAGGCAACGGCGCGTCGCGCGGGGCCGGGCAGGGCAGGGTGAAATTCCTGCGCTCGGCGCTGGAACTGAACAAGATCAACAAGGGCGACATCCTCGCCGCCGACCGCACCGACCCCGACATGGTGCCGGGCATGCGCGTGGCCGCCGCCATCCTTGCCGACGTGGGCGGCGACACCAGCCACGCGGCCATCACCTCGCGCGAGTTGGGCATCCCCGCCGTCATCGGCATCCAGCGCCTGGAAATCCTGCGCGCCCTGGACGGCCAGGAAGTGACCGTGGACGGCACCCGGGGCCGGGTGTACCGGGGCATGCTGCCCCTGCGCGAAGTGGGCGGCGAGATGGACCTGTCCAGGCTGCCCTCCACCAAGACCAAGGTCGGCCTGATCCTGCCTTCGACAGCGGCGAACTGGACCACGCGGTGCAGGCCAAGCTGCGCGAACTGGACGCCCGCCTGTCCAAGATCCTGCGCGAGCAGCTTTCCGCCGGGCTCATCGCCATCGACATGAAGCTGCGCGAGTACGTGGGCCACATCACCGGCCTGTCCGCCGAGATCGAGGCCCTGGCCTCGCGCGAGAACCTGCGCGGCACCGAACAGGTGCTGGTCATGCACCGCAAGATGCGCGAACTGGACCACCGGCTGGACGAGCACGTGGAACTGGCCACCCGGCGCATCGACATCCTGAAGACGTCCATCGACCTTGAAGACCACGTGCGCGTGGTCATGGGCTACGACGACCAGCTGGCCATGCTCAACGGCATCGACCCCGACACGGTGAAGCGCCGCGCCGAGATCGAGGCCAACGTGCGCGCCCATGTGGAACGCATCGAGGACATCCCCGCCGTGCAGGACGCGCTGGCCAAGATCGCCCGCCTGCGTCACGAGGTGGGGCTGCGCAGCGGTCTCCAGAAGGAAATGGACGACATGCGCGCCGTGCCGGACAAGATCCGCGCCCTGATCCGCTCGCGCGGGTTCCGCACCGGCAAGGAACACTACGTCCAGACC
>JALHHV010000390.1 GCA_022837365.1 Desulfovibrio sp.
AGAGCAACCCACAGGGAACTGCCGCCCCATGCTCCAACGGCCCCCCCGCATCCTGACCATCGACGACGACATCAACGTCCGCTCGAACCTGGTCGCCTACCTTGAAGACAGCGGCTTCGACGTGGTCGAGGCGGAAAACGGCCGCCGAGGGCTGGAGGTGTTCGCCGAAAGCTCTCCCGACCTCGTGCTGGTGGACCTGCGCATGCCCGTCATGGGCGGCATGGAGGTGCTGGAACGCCTGCGCGAGAACGCCCCCGACGTGCCCGTCATCGTGGTCTCGGGCGTGGGCGTGCTGGAAGAGGCGGTGGAGGCCCTGCGCCACGGCGCGTGGGACTACGTGACCAAGCCGGTCACCGACATGCGCGTGCTGGAACACGCCGTGAACAAGGCGCTGGAACGCGCCCGCCTGCTGGAGGAACGCAAGCGCTACCGCGAGCGCCTCGAACAGGAGGTGCAGGAACGCACCCGCGAACTGCGCGAGACCAACGACCGCCTGGTGGAATACCAGGCCCTGTTGCAGGAGAAGAACCAGTTCCTGGAAGCCCTGGTGGAGGGCATGCCCAACCCGGTGTTCTACAAGACGCTGGAAGGCACCTACATCGGCTGCAACCGCGCGTTCAGCCGGCTGATCGGCCGCGCCTCCGAGGACATCGTGGGCCGCTCGGTGCATGAGATATTGCCGCAGGAACTGGCCTGCCGCGTGGGGGAATCCGCCGGCCGGATCGACGTCGCGGACGAGGACGGCGCGGGCTACTCGTGCATGATCGACCTGCGCGACGCCGCCGGCGAAGAGCGGGTGCTGGTGCTGTACAAGAGCTATTTCCGCGACCGCACCGGCCAGCGCGCGGGCGAGGTGGGCACCTTCCTCGACGTCAGCGAACTGAAGCGCAAGCGCATGGAAGAGCATGCCCGAAGGGGCGGGCCCGAGGCGCGGCTGGCGGTGCTGTACCTGGACATGGACAATTTCAAGACCGTCAACGACAGCCTGGGCCACGCCGTGGGCGACGAATTGCTGCGCACCGTGGCGGGCCGCCTGGTGGGCATGGCCCCCCGGCGGGACATGGTGGCGCGCCTTGGCGGCGACGAGTTCGTGATGCTGCTGCCCCTGTCGCCGGAGGGCGACGGAGAGGTGGCCGAGGCGGAATCGGCCCGCATCCAGGAGGCGTTCACCCGCCCCTTCAACGCCGCCGACCACGAACTGTACGTGATGCCCTCCATCGGCATCAGCGTCGCCCCCGACGACGGGCTCGATCCGGCCACCCTGCTGAAGAACGCGGAAATCGCCATGTACCGCGCCAAGGAGCAGGGCGGCGCGCGCTTCCGCCGCTTCACCCAGGCCATGAACGACGACGTGACCCGCCGCCTGGCCATCGAGAAGAGCATCCGCAAGGGGCTGGAGAACGACGAGTTCGTGGTGTTCTACCAGCCGCGCGTGGATATCATGGCCGGGCAGGTCACCGGCATGGAGGCGCTGGTGCGCTGGGCCCGGCCCGACGGCACCCTGGTGCCGCCGGTGGAGTTCATTCCCGTGGCCGAGGACACCGGCCTCGTGGTGGCGCTGGGCGAGCGGGTGCTGCGCGACGCGTGCATCCAGACCCGGCGCTGGACCGAGGAACTGGGTCCGCTGCGCATCGCCGTGAACATCTCCGCCCGGCAGTTCCAGCCCGACCTGCTGGACCGGGTGGAGGCCGCCCTGGCCGAATCGGGCCTGCCGCCCTCGCAGCTGGAACTGGAAATCACCGAAACCACCATGATGCGCGACCTGCCCACCTCCGTGGCCATTCTGGAACGGCTGGCGGCGCAGGGCATCTCCATCGCCATCGACGACTTCGGCACCGGGCATTCCTCGCTGTACTACCTGAAGAATTTCCCCATCGACACCATCAAGATCGACCGTTCGTTCGTGCGCGACGTGCCCGGCGACGAGGGCGACGCCACCATCGTCTCCACCATCGTCACCATGGGGCGCAACCTGTCGCTGAACGTGGTGGCCGAAGGCGTGGAAACCGACGACCAGCTGGACTTCCTGCGCGCCCACGGCTGCCGCGAGGTGCAGGGCTACTACTACAGCAAGCCCCTGCCCGCCGACGGATTCGCGGACTGGATGCGGACGGTTGGAACCACGGGAACCGCGAAGAGCAGGAAATAGGAACGGCCGCGAGCAGCCAACGGGGGCCGGATGCATCATGCATCCGGCCCCCGGTTCGTTGCGTATCCGATGCCGTGGAAAAGGCGGCTACACCTGCCCGCGCCCCAGGGTGATCAGCCTGGGCGTGGTGCGCGTGGCCTGGCGATAGCCGGAAAGCCGCTGCGATTCGCGGCGCGACTGCTGCAACTGGCTGCGGATGTTCTCGTGCAGCCTGCGGGCCTCCTCGGTCAGGCGGCCTTGCAGGCATTGCAGGCGCTGCAACTTGTCGCGCAGGTCGTTCAGCGCGGACGGGTCGCGGCGGCTCCAGGCCATCTCCACCAGTTCCGCCCGCTCGCGCGAGGCGGATTCGGCGGTCTCCACGTCACCGGCGGCAAGGGCCCCCAGTTCGCGTTCGCCCAGTTGCAGGGCCATGTCGAGCAGGGAAAGGCTGTCGGCCATGGCGGCTACCCCTTGCTGGCCTGCCGGATATCCTCGCGCAGGGCCTGGATGACCTTCTTCCAGTTTTCGCAGGCGGGCAGGAATTCGTATTCCAGCAGGTCGGCCAGCAGGATCCAGTCCTCGTTCTCGAGCACTTCGGTCATTTCGCCCAACAGGTCGGAAAAACGTTCCACGTTGTCGCTGAAGTCCTTGGTGGTGCGCAGCGAGAACTCGTTGCGCAGCACGCCGATCATGCCCATGAAGTCGCGGGTCACTTCCAGCAGGTCCTGGAACATGTCCAGGGCCTCGGCGTCGTCGGCCTGGCGGAACAGCACGGCCACCTGGCGCGAGCCGTCGGTCATCACCTGCACCACCTTGTACAGTTCGCGGGTGATGTTCACGGCCATTTCGCCCACGGGCATGCTGCGGATCTCGACGGAGCGGATGTCCCGCTGCTCGATGTCCTCGGCCTGGTGGGGATAGATTTCCGAGAACGCCTCGTCGTTGACGAGCACGTCGGTCACCACGCGGTTCTCGAGGTAACTGCCCTCCATCACCCTGACGAGGATTTCTTCGAGATTGGCGAAGTTTTCCAGCTTGATGTCGGCCTGGCGGCCATCGATAACGATCATGGGGTCTCCCTCCTGCATCCCGGCACCGGGAAAATTTGTCACGTCCGCCTGCGGTAAAGCAAGAAACGGACCATGACGCAGGCAACGCGCCCCGGCAGGGGCACGGGCCATCGCCGCCCCCATCGCGGCAAAACGGTATGGAAACTCAGGCCGAAGGGGAAAGGTGTTCCAGCCAGGCCCGCGCCAGCCCGCGATAGGCCGACGCCAGGGCCAGCACGGAATCCAGCGTGCCGCCCGCCCCTTGCGACTCGCACAGCCACAGGTGGCCCAGCACGTTGAACAGCGCGCTGTTGTCCCACAGGGCCTGCACCCGGCTTACCGTGCCGAGGAAGCGCGACTTGGCCATGTCCGAGGGGCGCACCTTCAGCAGGCCGCCCTGCTCGCCCATGAGGTGCAGCAGCGCGTCGGCCTGGCGCAGCTCGTCCACGGCGCGGGCGCGCAGGGCTTCGGAGAGGACGCAGGGGGATTGCGGCGGCCGGATGGCGAGAACGGCCTGGTCGGGCTGGCCGCTGGAACGGGCCGGAGCCCGGTCAAGAAACTGACGATAGAAGTGGCGTTGCAGGCGTATCCAGCGGGTGCGGTCTTCGCCTTCGTGCCCGGACAGCGAAGCGAGATCCATGAACCCGCGTCCGGCCATGGCGGGGGGGGAGGCCGGGACGGCGGCTGCCGCAAGGGAAACATCCGCCTCGCGCAGGGTGCGCCACACCCGCGCCTCGCGGGGGGCGTCCGATGCGGGGTCCGCCTGCGGCCAGCGCCCGGTGGTCAGTTGGCCGTGGGCCAGATCGAACGCGGTGTCGGCGGAAATGACCTGGCGGCAGCGCTCGGCGTGCGGGCAGGGCGCGCCGAACGGGCACGGGTGGCAGTCCAGCGCGGGCTCCAGGCAGCAGCAGTCCTGGCGGTAGGGGCCGGTGTCCCACGGCTGGGCCGTGGCCAGAAAGATGGCCAGCACCTGCGGCAGGCTGGTGGCGCCGATGAGGTCGATGCACGGCACCGGCCCGATTCCCCCAGCCCCGACAGTCCCGGAGGTTCCGGCGTCTTCCGCCAGGGCCGCGCGCAGCCGTTCGCCCAGCTTCCGCTCGCCGCCCGCGCCCAACAGCACCGGCACCAGGCGCAGTTCGCGCCACAGCCGGGCGGCCAGCGCCGCGAAACGGGCCACCGGCCAGCGGCGGCGCTCCTCGCTGGC
>JALHHV010000391.1 GCA_022837365.1 Desulfovibrio sp.
TTGCGGATATCGCGCAGGATGGGCACCAGGCTGATCTGGGTGGACGCCGGGTTGCGGCCCCACAGGATGAGCGACTTGCTGTTGTGGTGGTCCAGCGGGTCGTGCGAGACGCGCTGGCCGAAGTCGAGGTTTTGCGCGCCCTGCCCCGTCCCGCCGCACAACGAGCCGCGCAGGGTGGTCACCCCGCCGAACAGGTTGAAGAAGTAGCGGTTCAGCAGCTTGAGCGCGGTGCGTTCGCCGTAGCCCTGGTAGTACAGGATGGCTTCCGTGCCCGATTCGTCGCGGATGGCGGCCATGCGCGCGGCGATGCGGTCCAGCGCCTCGTCCCACGCGGCGCGACGCCAGGGCTGGTGGCGGTGGTCGCGCAGCAGCGGATGGACGATGCGTTCCGGGCTGTACACCCGCTTCACGTAGCGTTGCGCCTTGACGCAGGCCCTGCCCCGCGTCAGCGGGTGGTCCGGGTCGCCCGCCAGCCTGACCAGGCGGCCATCGCGCACGGTGGCGACAAGGCCGCAACTGTTGGGGCAGTCGCGGGTGCAACTGGTGATGATGCGTTTCTCGCCGGAGGTCTCGCCGTGCTCATGGCCGGAAGCACGCCCCGAAATAGCGCCGCTCGCACGGACTGATGTGCGGTTCATGTCGTTTCCATCCCGTGGCGCAACCCCGGATGGCGGCCCGAAGGCCGGAATGGACGCGCCCTGCCCGCGCGCCCGCAGCCCCGTTCATGGCACAGCCCGCCCGGCGGGGCAAGCGCCCCCGTGCCCCGCGTAACCGCCCTCTCCTTACCGCCGGGCACCCGCAACCCGTCCGCCCGCAGCCGTTCGGGATGCGCCATCCCCTTGTGAAGGGAGCGTCCCGGCGCTACAACCATGACGGCGGCCGTGCTGTCCCGCGCGCCGCGCATCACCGCCGCCATTGTCATCATCATCCACATGGCGGGCCGCCCGGCCACGCGCCGCGCCCGCAAACCATACAGGAAGCCATCATGTCCAACGGCAAAATCCGCGTCGCGGTCTTCTTCGGCGGGCGTTCGCCCGAGCATGACGTCAGCATCGTCACCGGGTTGCAGGTCATCCAGGCCCTGGACGCCGCGCTCTACGAACCCGTGCCCGTCTACGTGGACCGCTGCGGCGTCTGGCGCACCGGCAAAAGGCTGCTGGACCGCGCCACCTACATCCCCGCCCGCGACGCCGACGGCCTGCCCGCCGTGTCGCTGGAAATCGCCCCCGGCAAGGGCGGCATGCTGGTGGAACAGACGTCCAGGTTGTTCGGCAAGCCCAGGCGCATCCCCTTCGACGTGGCCATCCCCGCCTTCCACGGCCCCTACGGCGAAGACGGCGGCATGCAGGGCCTGTTCGAGGCCGCGGGCATTCCCTACACCGGCATGCGCGTGCTGGCCTCCGCCATCTTCATGGACAAGGCGGCCACCAAGCAGGCCCTTTCCGGCACGGGCATCCCCACGCTGCCCTGCGCGGTGCTGCGCAAGCCGGTGGGCGGCCTGCTGCCCCCGCGCGCCGAAATCGAGGCCGCGCTGGCGGGCGTCACCCTGCCCGGCTGCCTGAAGCCCGCGCACCTCGGCAGCAGCATCGGCGTGGCCAAGGTGNCTGCGTGGAATACAACATTTCGGTGCGGCGCGACGGCGAGGGCCACGCGACCTCGGCCATCGAGCGGCCCAAGCGCGACAGCGAACTGCTGGACTTTCGCCAGAAGTACCTTTCGTCCGGCGGAAAAACCGGCGCCAAGGCGGGCGGCGGCGCCAAGAGCGCGGGCGATTCCGGCAGCGCGGGCATGCTTTCGCTGACGCGCGAGATCAACCCCGATCTGCCCGAAAGCCTCGAGGGCCGCATTCGCGACCTTGCCGTGCGCACCTACGCGGCCTTCGACGGCACCGGCGCGCCGCGCATGGACTTCATGTACGACGCCGCCCGCGACGAGGTGTGGCTGAACGAGGTGAACCCCATCCCCGGCTCGTTCGCCTTCTTCCTGTGGGAGGCGGCGGAAACCCCGGTGCGCTTCACCCGGCTGCTCTCGCTGATGATCGACGAGGCGCGGGCCATGGCCCGGCACACCGGTAGCCACTGCCTGGGACATACGTGTCCCCCTGCCTTCACCCGCATGCAGCGCGCGCCGTCCCCATCGGGCGGCGCGCGTTTCGCTTGCCCGCCCGCCCCTTGCCCCTTCGCGCGCCCCCGGTGTACACCACGGGGCGCGCCACGCCGAACACACCACTTCGAGGCCAGCATGGATTCCGCCCCCCAGACCGCCACCCCGCAATCCGCCCCTTCCCCCGCCACGGGGCCGTACATGCACGTGGTGCACCTGCCCAATGCCGCGCCCGCCCGCCGGAAAGCGGCCGACGGCGGCGACGCGGACGCCGGGGCCGCCGCACCCGTCGCCCCGCAAATCGCCCCCCAGATCATTTGGGCGCACGGCTGGATGCACACCCACGCCAACCTGCTGCCGCTGGCCGCCACCTGCACCCACGGGCGCGACAACTACTTGCTGGACATGCCCGGCTTCGGCCGCTCCGGCATGCCGCCCGCCACCTGGGGCACGCAGGACTACGCCGACCACGCCGCCGTATGGCTGCGCACCCTGTCGCGCGGCAGGCGGGTATGGGTGGGGCATTCCTTCGGCTGCCGGGTGGGCCTGCAACTGGCGGCCCGCCACCCGGACCTGGTGGACGGGCTGTTCCTGATGGCCGCCGCCGGGCTGCCCCGCCGCCGCACGCCCATGGAACGGTTCACGCGGGGGTGCCGCATCGCCGCGTTCAAGACGCTGAAGCACCTGCACTGGCTGAGCTTTGGCGCGGAGCGGGTGCGCCGGTTCTTCGGCAGTGCGGACTACGCCAGCGCCGGGGAACTGCGCCCGGTGTTCGTCAGCGTGGTCAACGAAAACCTGTCCGGTGTGGCCGCGCGCGTGGCCTGCCCCGTGCGCCTGCTGTACGGCGAAAACGACACGGAAACCCCGCCCTCCATGGGGCAGGACTTCGTCCGGCTGCTGCCGCACGCACGGTTGCAGGTGCTGCCGCGCTTCGGGCATCTGGACATTCTCACGGCGGGCGGCCATCAGGCCGTGTACGCCCTGGACACCTTCTGCGAGGAAATCTTCGGTGGCTAGCTCCCTGTTTCTCGGCGCGGCGTTCCTTGTGTTCGCCGTGCGGCGCTGCCTGACCTACCTGCACATCTTCCAGCAGGAAGAATACGACGGCCCGCGCTTTTTCCGCTGGATGGCCGCCGCCCGCGCCTTCGATAAGCGCGCCACCCTGCCCCTGCTGGCCTGCTGGGGCGCGGCGCTGGCCGCGCCCGGACACGCCGCCTACGCCGCATGGGCGGCGGGCCTCGTCCTGCTGGGCGTGGCCGCCGTGGAGGACAACCCGCTACGGGCGGCCAAGAAGAAGCTGGTGCTCACCGCGCGGGTCAAGCGCATCCTGTCTGTGGCGCTGGCGCTGACGGCGGCGTACGCCGTGGCCCTGGCCCTGTGCCCGGCCTCCCCCGCTGCGCTGCTGCCGTTCTGGATCATGGGGGTGCAGGCGCTGCCGGTGGCGCTGGTGGCGGCCAACGCATCGCTGGCCCCGGTGGAGGCGCGCATCCAGCAGGGCTTCTGGAACGAGGCCCACCAGAAGCTGCTGCGCCTCGCACCCACGGTGGTCGCGGTCACCGGCTCGTACGGCAAGACCAGCGTGAAGCACATCCTGGCCCACGTGCTGGGCTGCTACCACCCCACGCTGATGACGCCGGGCAGCATCAACACGCCCATGGGCATCTCGCGCATCATCCGGGAAAAGCTGACCGACGCGCACCGCTTCTTCATCGCGGAAATGGGGGCCTACGGCATCGGCTCCATCGAACGGCTGTGCAGGCTGGCCCCGCCCGATTTCGCCATCATCACCAACGTGGGCCCGGCGCACTACGA
>JALHHV010000392.1 GCA_022837365.1 Desulfovibrio sp.
CGCGCGTTTTTCGCGTCATGCGCGCGCATGCTTCGTACACCGCTCCGGCCCCCTTCCAACCCCCTTCCGGCCGCATCCGCCCGAAAACCGGGGTGTACCACCTGCTCACGCGGCGCGGCCGTGGCGGCCGGGTGGTCCGGCCCCGCGAGACGTCCGCGCACCCCAGCTAAGGAGACAATGCCATGGGTGGTGGCGGCAAATCGTACAAGGCCCCCGAGCCCCCGGCCCCGCCGGCCCCCCCGGCCGCCGACGAGGTGGCCGAGCAGGAGGCCAAGGCCGTGGAGGACGCGCGCGAGGACGCCCGCCGCGCCGCGCTGCGTGCGCGGGGCAGGCAGGGAACCATCCTGACCGGGGCGCTGGGCGTGCCCGGCACGCCCGAGACGCAGCGCAAGACGCTGCTGGGACTGTGAGGAGGCGGGCATGACCAGCCAACGACTGCGCGACGCCCGCGAGGCGGTGGACTTTCTGGAGCGGCAGCGCTCGCCCTGGGACGAGGCGTGGCGCGACATCGCCGCCTACGTCCTGCCCCGGCGCGGGCGCATGCACGGGCGCGATCCGCTGCGCGCCCCGGCTGACGACACGCGCGGCGGCCGGGTCATCGACGCCACGGCCACCCGCGCCGTGCGCATCCTGGCGGCGGGCATGCAGGGCGGGCTCACCTCGCCCGCGCGGCCGTGGTTCCGCCTGCGCCTGGCCGACGGGGCCGACGCGGAATCCGGCCCGGCGCGCCGCTGGCTGGATGCGGTGGAGCAGCGCCTGTACTGGGCGCTGGCCCGCAGCAACTTCTACCAGGCGTCGCACGCGCTCTACACCGAACTGGCCGCCTTCGGCTCCGCCGACCTGTACCAGGAGGTGGACCCGGAACGGCTGACCCGGTTCGCCGCGCTGACCTGCGGCGAATTCGCCTGGGCCTGCGACGCGGCGGGCCGCGTGGACACCGTGGCCCGCCGCATGCTGATGACCGTGCGCCAACTGGCGGAACGCTACGGCGAGGCGCGGCTGTCCATCGGCACGCGGCGCATGCTGCGCAAGGAACCCAACCGCCACGTGGAGGTGGTGCACCTGGTGCGGCCCCGCGCCGTGCGCACCCCCGGCCGCGACGGCAACCTGCACATGCCCTTCGAGTCGCTGGTGTTCGAGGCGGACGGCGCGGCGGGCGACCTGCTGCACGAGGGCGGCTTCGAGGAGTTCCCGCACCTTACCGCGCGCTGGGACGTCACCGGCGGCGACGTGTACGGCCGTTCGCCCGGCATGGACGTGCTGCCCGACGTGAAGATGTTGCAGGAAATGGCCCGCAGCCAGCTGCTGGCCATCCACAAGGTGGTCAACCCGCCCATGCGCGTGCCCACCGGCTTCAAGCAACGGCTCAACCTGATTCCCGGCGCGCAGAACTACGTGGCGCCGGGCCAGCCCGAGGCCGTGGCCCCGCTCTACCAGATCAACCCGGACATTGCGGCGGTGACGCGCAAGATCGACGACGTGCGCAAGGCCGTGCGCGAGGGGTTCTTCAACGACCTGTTCCTGATGTTCACGGCAGACGGTCGCTCCAACGTCACGGCGGCGGAGGTGGCCGAACGCGGGCAGGAAAAGCTGCTCATGCTCGGCCCGGTCATCGAGCGGCACCAGACGGAACTGCTCGATCCGCTGCTGACGCGCACCTACGGCATCCTGCGCCGGGCCGGGGCGCTGCCGCCCAACCCGCCGGAACTGGAAGGGCTGGAGATGCGCGTGGAATACGTCTCGGCGCTGGCCCAGGCCCAGCGGATGGGCGCGGCGCAGTCCATCCGCCAGTTCGCGGCGGAGGTCACGGCCCTGTCGGCCACCGCGCCCGGCGTGCTGGACAAGGTGGACTTCGAGCAGGCCGTGGACGAACTGGCCGCCATCGGCGGGGTGCCCGCCAAGGTGGTGCGCTCCGACGCCGAAGTGCTGCGGTTGCGCGCGGCGCGCGAGGCCGGGCAGGCGGCGCAGGGCGCGGC
>JALHHV010000393.1 GCA_022837365.1 Desulfovibrio sp.
GTCATGTCGGCCACCACGAATCTGGCGCTGCACCTGCGCCAGGCCAGTTCGCAAGGGCTGGTGGACACGGCGCGGATAGCCACCGATCTCAACCTGGAGAACGAAAAGAAGCTGACCGCCGCCCTGGCCCGGCAAAGGGCCATCGTGGAGGCGGTGGCGGACGGCCGGGACGAGAACGGCGTGGCCCAGGGGCGCTTCCGCGACTACCTGCGCACCTACAAGGAAATCTGGTCGGCCTACGCCTTCGACCGGCGCGGCGTGGTGGTGGCCGGCGCCAACAACGGGGGCGAGGACGAACGCGGAAAGGACAAGAGCGGGCACGCCGTGGTCCGCCAGGTGCTGAACGGCAGCGAAACGGCCCTGGACAAGACCGTGGCGAAGGGTGACGGCGGCCGGATGATCTTCCGCATGGCCACCGCCCTGCGCGACGCATCCGGGGCGGTCACCGGCGGGGTGCAGATATCCTTTGACTTCAACGCGTTCACCGAAACCGCCATCTCGCCCATCAAGGTCGGGCAGACCGGCTACCTGTACATACTCGACGCCGACGGCACCTTCATTGCCCACCCCGACCCGGCCATGCTGCTGCAACCGGGCAAGGACATGCCGTTCGTGCGCGAGATGCTGGCCAACCCGCGCGGGACGCTGGAGTACGAATTCAAGGGCGCGCGCAAGCTGGCGGCGTACACCCGCGTCGCCCAGACCGGCTGGATCATGGCCAGCACCGTGAACGAGTCGGAACTGCTGGCGGAGGCGTACTTCCTGCGCAACGTGGTGGCGGGCATCGCCGC
Organism: Desulfovibrio sp.; assembly: GCA_022837365.1. GTDB lineage: Bacteria > Desulfobacterota > Desulfovibrionia > Desulfovibrionales > Desulfovibrionaceae > Cupidesulfovibrio. The sequence goes on from JALHHV010000393.1 coordinate 792, forward strand.
GCTGGTCTGCGTGGTGCTGGCCGTAACGGTCGTGCTGCTGCTGCGCAGGCTGGTGGTGGTGCCGTTGCAGGCCGTGGGGCAATTCACGGCGGACATCGCCGGCGGCAACTTCGGCACCACGCTGGAAGGCGGCTTTTCCTGCGAACTGGCGCAGCTTGCCGACAACACCCGGCGCATGAAGGACCGCATCAAGCACGAACTGGGCTTTGCCCGGGGCGTGCTGGAAAGCATTCCCACCCCGTGCGGCATCGTGGCGCCCGACTTCACCATGTCCTGGGCCAACACCCAGGTCTGTGAACTGCTGGGCAGGCCCAATCCGCCCTCCGACCATTACGGCCTGAAGTCCGGCGAATTCTACTGGTTCGACCCCGACCGCGAAACCTTGTCCGACAAGGCCATCAAGGAACGGCGCACCCTGACCGGGCAGACCGTGTGGACGTCGCGGGACGGCAGGCGCACCGTGCACATCAGCGTGGTGACCACGCCGTTCTACGACATGGACGGCGTACTGCTGGGCTCCATCTCGTTCTGGAACGACATCAGCGAGATGGTGGAAAAGCAGCAGCAGATCGAGGCCCAGCGCGACCGCATCGCCGAGGCGGCCCGTGCCGCCATGGACGTTTCGGCCCGGCTGTCCACGGCGGCGGAAGAACTTGCGTCGCAGATCGAGGAATCCAGCCGGGGCACGGAAAACCAGAAGACCCGCGTTGCCGAGTCGGCCACGGCCGTGGAACAGATGAACGCCTCCATCCTGGAGGTGGCGCGCAGCGCGGGCAGCGCGGCAGAAAACGCCGACCTCGCCCGCTCGCGCGCCGGGCAGGGCGAAAAGGTGGTGCAGGACACGGTGGGCTCCATCCGCGCCCTGCGCGACCGCATGGCGGAAATGGGCGGCAGCCTGCACGAACTGGGCAGGCAGGCCGACGGCATCGGCGCCATCATCGACATGATCTCGGACATCGCCGACCAGACCAACCTGCTGGCCCTGAACGCAGCCATCGAGGCGGCCCGGGCCGGGGACGCCGGGCGCGGCTTCGCCGTGGTGGCCGACGAGGTGCGCAAGCTGGCGGAAAAGACCATGAACGCCACCGGCGAGGTGGGGCAGGTCATCCGGGCCATCCAGCAGGTGACCCAGAAGAGCGTGGACCTGATGGGCCTGGCCGACGCCGACGCCAA
>JALHHV010000013.1 GCA_022837365.1 Desulfovibrio sp.
GGGGACGCTTCCGACGCGGCCCGCCGCCGGGCCGAGCGCGACCTGCGCATCGACCTCGGGCAGGCGGTGCAGGGGGCGCGCTTCATGGGCGACCTGCCCGCCGGGCTGGAACGGCTGGCCGGGCAGGCCCTGCACCCGCCGCTGGACTGGCGGACCCTGCTGCGCCGGTTCATCCGCCAGTGCACGGCCAACGACTATTCGTGGACGCCGCCCAACCGGCGCTACGTGCACATGGGGCTGCACCTGCCGTCCCTGCGCTCGCAGGACCTGCCGGAACTGGTGCTGGTCATCGACAGTTCCGGCTCGGTGGACGACGCCGCGCTGGGCCGCTTCTGCGGCGAGGTGTCCGCCATATTGCAGGATTTCGACACCCGGCTCACGGTCATCTACTGCGACTGCGCCGTGCAGGAAGTGCTGCACCTGACCCGCTGGGACCTGCCCCTGCGCCTGACCCCGCGCGGCGGGGGCGGCACCGACTACCGCCCGGCCTTCGCCCGCGTGGATGCCGACGGCCTGCGCCCGGCCTGCCTGATCTGCCTCACCGACCTTGAATGCAACCGCTTTCCCGCGGGTGGCGACGACGCCCCGCCGTTCGGCGAGGTGCTGACCCTGCACCAAGGAGCCTGACCATGCGCATCGAATGGCGCATCGACAAGCAGCGGGGCAACCTGCGCCCCGTGCTGCGCTACACCGTGTCCCTGGAACCGCACGAAAAGGCACTGGCCGTGCCCTCGGTGCGGGTGCAGTCCATCATCCCGGAGCCGCCCGATTCGTGGCGGCCGCACTGCTACCCCGGCGAAAGCGAACGCGCGGGCGAGGCCCCCAAGGGCATGTACGTGCTGGATGCGCCCTCGCACGCGGGCCGCGAGACGGAAACCACACTGCGCCTGCCGTGGCGCGAGGACAACGAGTACCCCGAGGTGGAGGCGTCGTTCGCCCTGCTGCGCGACGCCTGCGAGGCGCAACTGACCCGCGCCCACGCCAGCGAGCCCATGAACCTGCGGCTCACTCCAGCCCCAGTTCCTTGCGCTTGCGCCACAGGGTCACGGTGGTGATGCCCAGGATGGCGGCGGCGCGCTCCATGTTGCGTTCCGTGGCCAGCACCCGGCGGATGTGCGCCTCTTCCAGTTCGCGCAGGGTGGGCAGCCGCCCGTCGTCGCCGTCGCCGCGCTGGGGCAGGCCGCCCGCGCCCAGCGGGGGCAGCCCGGCGGCGGCGCGCACCGCGTCGGGCAGGTCGGCCAGCCCCGGTTGCCGCCCGGCGGCCAGCAGGGCCATGCGCTCCATGGCGTTGCGCAGTTCGCGCACGTTGCCCGGCCAGCGGTGGGCCAGCAGGGCGTGCAGCACCGCTGGCGGCAGGGGGGCTGCCCCTTCGCCCGCGACATCTCCGCCGGGCGCGCCGTGCATTCCGGTTCCGGTTCCCGCGCCCGTCTCCACCCCGGTTTCCCCTCCCGTTTTCACTCCCAGGCCGGCCGCCGCCGCGCGGAACAGTTTCGCGGCCAGCGGCGGGATGTCGTCCAGCCGGTCGCGCAGGGGCGGCACCACGCATTCGAACACATTCAGCCGGTAGTACAGGTCTTCCCGGAACGCGCCCTCGCGGCACAGCCGGGCAAGGTCGCGGTTGGTGGCGGCGACGATGCGCACGTCCAGCCGCAGGGGGCGGGTGCCGCCCACCCGCTCGATGACCCGGTCCTCCAGAAAGCGCAGCAACTTGGCCTGCGACGCGGGCGACAGCTCGCCCACCTCGTCCAGGAACAGCGTGCCGCCCTCGGCCAGTTCGAACTTGCCCGCGTGGTCGCGCACCGCGCCGGTGAACGCTCCGCGCACGTGGCCGAACACCTCGGACTCGAACAGCGATTCCGCCAGCGCGGTGCAGGTCACCTCCACGAAGGGGCGGTCCGCCCGCGCCGAGCGGGCGTGGATGGCCCGCGCCAGCGCGGTCTTGCCGGTGCCCGTCTCTCCGGTGAGCAGCACCGTGGCCTCGCTGGGGGCAATGCGTTCCACCAGCGCCTGCAAGGCCAGCGTGGCCGGGGCGGTAAGCCCCGCGAACCAGTCGCCGCCGCCCGCTCCCGCCGCGCCCGCCGCCCGCAACCGGGTGTTTTCGCGGCGCAGGGCCACCACCGTGGCCACCTTGCCCACCAGATGTTCCAGCTGCTCCACGGAAAAGGGCTTGGGCAGGTAGTCGAAGGCCCCGGCCTTGATGGTGGCCACGGCGTTGTCGAACGAGGCGAAGGCGGTCATGACCACGCACAGCGCGTCGGGGAGCAGCGCGCGGACCTCGCGCACCAGGTCGATGCCCGAGGCGCCCTCCATGCGCACGTCGGTCAGCACGAGGTCGGCGGGCCGTTCGGCCAGCAGGGTCAGTGCTTCTTCCGCGCTGGCGGCCGTGCGCACCGGGCATCCGGCGGCGGCCAGGGCCAGGCGCAGGGTGGCCAGGATGCCGGGGTCGTCGTCCACCACCAGCACGTCCAACGGGATGCGGGAGCGCTCGACTGGGGGGGCGACGGGGGCAGGGGCGTCATGTGATTGCGGAGTGGAGGGCATGGCGTCCTTGGCTGGGGATTGCGGGGTGTGGCGGGTGGCCTGGCGAAACCGGTTCACGCGGCATCACCCGGCGTCCGGAGCGGAATTGTCCGCCGTGGCCGGGCCGCCTGGCGCGTCGTCCGTCCGGCTGGCTGCCTGGCCGTTACGGGGCGGCAGCGGCAGGGTCACGGTGAAGCGCGAACCACGCGGCTCGCGCCGTTCATAGGCGATGTGTCCGCCGTGGGCGTCCACGATGGACCGGGTGATGGCAAGGCCAAGGCCGTACAGGCCGCCGCGCGCACCGGCCGCGCGTCCGTGTGAGAAGGGTTCGAACAGGCGCGCCTGCACGGCCTGGGGCAGGCCCGCGCCCTCGTCCTCCACCTCGATGACCGCGCGGCCTTGGCGCTCGGTCACCCGCACGCGCACCTCGCCATCCGTGGGGCTGGCGCGCAGGGCGTTGGCCACCAGGTTCGAGACCACCCAGGCGAAGCGCTCCGCGTCCAGGCGCACCTTCACGGGCGCCTCGCGGGCGTCCACGGCAAGGCGCACTCCGGTCTCGCGGGCCAGCAGCACGAAGGGCGTCAGCCAGCGGTCCAGCAGGGCGGGCAGGTCCGCCTCGTCCCGCGCCAGGTGCAGGGCCGAGGGGGTCATGCGGGCGATGTCCATGAATTGCTGGGCCAGGGTGCGCAGGCGGGCGGCGGCCTCGCGCACCGTTTCCACCAGCAGCCGGTCTTCGGCGTCCAGATTGTCCTTGCGCCGGTCCAGCAGGTCCGCCGCGAGGCACAGCGACTGCATGGGCGTCTTCAATTCGTGCGATACCCAATCCATCATTTCCGAGCGCAGCCCCTCGCGCCGCCGGGCCTCGGTGACGTCGCCCAGCAGGAACACCTGCCCGACGACAGATGGGGGGGAGGCGTGCGCGGCGTGCGGTCCGGACCTTTCCGGGTGCGCGGGGGAGTCGCCATCCGCTTTCGGAAGGGCGTCGCCGCCGACTTCCGCAAGCCCGTGGGCGTCACCGCCGGCTTCCAGCAGCCCGTGGGCGTCACCGCCCACGAGGTCCCGGCGCCGGGCCACGAACACCCGCTCCTCGCCGCCTTCGGCAAGGGTCACGTCGCGCTTGCCGTGCAGGCTGGCGTCCAGCGCCGTGCGCAGGGCCAGATAGTTGGGCGCGGCGGTGGAAAGGTCGGTCCAGGGCATGCCCAGCACCTGCTCGCGCGCAAGGCCCAGCAGCGGCAGCATCCGTTCGCTGACGTGGGCCACCGTGCCCGCGCCGTCCAGCACCAGGATGGCGTCGTCGGCCGATTCCAGGATGACCTCCAGTTTGCGCTTTTCGGCGGTCAGGCTGCCCACGTTCAGGGCGTCCAGTTCGCTCAGCCGCCCCCACAGCCGCGCCAGTTCGTCGAACAGGATGCGCACCTCCAGTGTCTGGGGCGGGGGCAGGCGCAGCGGCGCGCCAAGGCGGGGGCGTTCCTTGAACACCTCCGCCGCGCGGCGCAGGGGGTGCGAGACGCGGCCCGCGATGGAGTCGGCCAGCAGCACCGCCCACAGCGTGCCCATCAGGAACAGCGCTGCCCCGCCCAGCACCGTGGCGTCGCGCAGCAGGGTGTTGCGGTCCAGCCGCCGGAACATGCCGCGCTCGTTGACCTGCACCAGGACGGCCAGGGCGGCCCGCAAGCGCCCATAGGCGGCGTCGGCCGCGTCGGCGGCAGGGGAGGATTCCTCCCCCCCGGCCGCCTGCCGGAAGTCGCCCCAGGCGGCGCGGATGTCCGCCAGCGCTTGTGGTTCATCCGGTTCGGTGATGTTGCGTTCCGCCCGGTCCAGCGCGGCCTCGAACGCGGCGGCCCAGCCCGCGCCGTCCCGTTCCGGGTACCGGGCGGGAAAGCGCAGGCCGTTCATGGCCGTTTCCATTGCGCGCACCCAGGCGATGGAATCGTAGTTCATGCGCACCAGCAGGTCGGGCATGCGCCCGGCGGCGAACACCGCGCCCACCAGTACGACGCCCAGCACGCCGAACAGCCCCACCAGGCGCAGGAAGTCGCGCCGGATGCGGCGTTGCAGGGTGGGCAGGGGCGTGGCGTGCGGGCTGGCGCTCATGGAGCCTCCCGGGGGGTGGTGTTGACGATGTGCACGTCCACCCCCACCGCCTCGTGCAGGAAATCGAGGATGAACGAGCCGCGCAGCCGTTCGCGCAGCGGCGACAGGCGCGACTTGCCGAACACCGCGTGGCGCACGTTGCGCTCGCTGGCGAAGTTCACCAGCGCCACGGGCACGTCGTGGTCTTCCAGCTGCACCACCTCGGCCCCCAGCAGGGCGGCCAGGCGCAGGTTGTTCTGCAGCACGCGCTGCAACCCCGCGTCGATGCGGGTGGGGGTTTCGCTGGGGCGGCGCACGTACACCACGTAGCACGGCGAGCCGAACTGGCTGGCCATGCGCATGCCCCGGCGGATCAGGGTTTCCGCGTCGGTGGGGTCGGAACTGAGGGCCACCATCACCGCCTCCACGGCGTCTCCGGCGGCCTCGCGCGACAGCAGCCCCTGCTCGGCGATCTTGCGCACCTGGTCGCCCGACGCCTCGCGCAGGCACAGTTCGCGCAGCAGCGACAGGTTCTGGTAGGTGAAGAAGCCCATCAGCGCCCGCTCGGCCTGCTCCGGCCCGTAGATCTTGCCCAGACGCAGCCGCTCGCGCAGTTCTTCCTTGGTCACGTCCACGTTGACCACCTGGTCGGCGCGGTGCAGCACCGCGTCGGGCAGGCGTTCGCGCACCGGGATGCCGGTCACCGTCTCCACCCGTTCCGCCACCGATTCCAGGTGCTGCACGTTGAGGGTGGTGATGACGTTGATACCCGCCTCCATGATGTCCAGCACGTCGCGGTAGCGCTTGGGGTTGGGCGAGCCCGTGGCGTTGGTGTGGGCCAGTTCGTCCACCAGGGCCACCTGCGGGCGGCGGGCCAGCACGGCGGGCACGTCCACCTCGGGGAACAGGGCGTCGTCCGCCCGGCACAGGCGCGGGGGCACCACCTCCAGCCCGTCCATGAGGGCGGCGGTTTCCGGGCGGCGGTGGGGCTCCACGTAGCCGATGGCCACGTCGAACCCGGCCTGGCGCAGCCGGTGGCCTTCCTGGAGCATGGCGTAGGTCTTGCCCACGCCCGCCGCGTAGCCAAGGTAGACCTTCAGCGAGCCCTGCCGCTTGCGGGCCAGGAGTTCGGCGAAACCTTCCATAGTTTCCCCTTCGACCGCGCGGCGGCCTTTTGCCCACCGGCGGCGTCAGATGCGCCTTTTACTCCGGTCACGCACATTAGAGTGCGCTCGCCTTCGTAAAAGGCGCATCTTCCTTGCCGGTGAACAAAAATCCTGTCGCGCGTGGCATGCAGTGTGCGCAGGCCGCCGGATAGCCCTCATGGTACGCATACCGCGCAATCGGCGGCCCTTCAGTTTTTTGAAAGCCTATGTCGCGCGGGGTGTCCTAGTTGCCTTCTGCCCGTCCGCCCGCCAGTGCATCAAGCGCCAGGTTCAGGCGCAGCACGTTGACGCGCGGTTCGCCCAACAGGCCCAGTTCCGGCCCTTCCACGTGCGCATCCACCAGCGCGGCCACCGTGTTCACGGGCAGGCCGCGCGCGGCGGCCACCCGGGCCACCTGCATGGCCACGCCCTGCGGGCTCACGTGCGGGTCCAGCCCGCTGGCCGACGCGGTGACCATGTCGGCCGGAAGGGGGGCCGTCCAGTCCGGATTTTCCGCGCGCAGGGCGGCGACGTCCGTCCGCATCCTGTCCGCCAGCGCGCGGCTGGTGGGACCCAGGTTGGACCCACCCGAGGCCGAGGCGTCGTAGCCGCCGTCCCCGGCGGCTGAGGGGCGGCCGTGGAAGTATCCGGCCCCGGTGAAGTTCTGGCCGATCAGTTCCGACCCGGCCACCCGGCCATCCACGAGAACGGGCGAGCCGTTGGCCTTATGGGGCAGCAGGGCCTGCGCCGCACCGGTGACCAGTACAGGGTACGCGCCGCACAGCACGGCCGCAAGCAGCAGGGTGACCACCAGCGATTGCCTGACGAGGGTGAGCATGGGAATCTCCTTTGCCCGCCGCTACACCAGCCCCAGGGCGGTGATCAGCAGGTCGATGCACTTGATGCCGACGAACGGGGCCACCAGCCCGCCAAGGCCGTACACCAGCAGGTTGGCGCGCAGGGCCTGCGCCGTCCCGCGCGGGCGGTAGCGCACCCCGCGCAGGGCCAGCGGGATGAGCGCCACGATGATCAGCGCGTTGAAGATCACGGCCGAGAGCACGGCGCTTTCCGGGCTGGACAGGCGCATCAGATCCAGCGCGCCCAGTTGCGGCAGCGATGCGGCGAACAGCGCGGGAATGATGGCGAAGTACTTGGCCACGTCGTTGGACACGCTGAAGGTGGTCAGCGCCCCCCGCGTGATCAGCAACTGCTTGCCGATCTCCACGATTTCGATGAGTTTGGTGGGGTCGGAGTCCAGGTCGATCATGTTGCCCGCCTCGCGCGCGGCCTGGGTGCCGGTGTTCATCACCAGCCCCACGTCGGACTGGGCCAGCGCGGGCGCGTCGTTGGTGCCGTCGCCGGACATGGCCACCAGCCGCCCGCCCTTCTGCAGGTCCGCGATGAGGTGCAGCTTGTCTTCCGGTTTCGCCTCGGCAAGGAAGTCGTCCACGCCCGCCTCGGCGGCGATGGCCTTGGCCGTCAGCCGGTTGTCGCCGGTGATCATCACCGTGCGGATGCCCATGGCCCGGATGCGCTCGAAACGGTCGCGCATGCCCGGCTTCACCACGTCCTTCAGGTGGATGACGCCCAGCACGCCCGCCACGGTGGATGCCACCACCAGCGGGGTGCCGCCCCGGCTGGCGATGGCGTCGGCCGCGCGGTGGGCTTCCTCGCGCCGGGCGGCGGCGTCCTGGTTGGACATGCCGGGAAACGCCAGCCCGTCCACCCAGGCCAGCACCGCGTCCGCCGCGCCCTTGCGCAGTTGGCGGTCGGGCAGGTCGATGCCGCTCATGCGGGTCTGTGCGGTGAAGGGGATGCGCGTGGCCTGCCCCGATCCGCCGGGCAGGGGGGACAGGGCGGACAGGGTGGACCGGCTTGCCTCGCCCGTCTCGCCGCCCTGCTGCCGCGCCAGGTCCACGATGGACCGGCCTTCGGGCGTCTCGTCGCCGGACGAGGCCAGCAGCGCGGCGCGCACCAGTTCCGCCCGGTCCACGCCGGGCAGGGGCACGAAGTCCGCAGCCATGCGGTTGCCCAGGGTGATGGTGCCGGTCTTGTCCAGCAGCAGCACGTCCACGTCGCCCGCCGCCTCCACCGCGCGGCCGGACATGGCCAGCACGTTGCGCCGCAGCAGGCGGTCCATGCCCGCGATGCCGATGGCCGCCAGCAGCCCGCCGATGGTGGTGGGGATCAGGCACACCAGCAGGGCCACCAGCACCACCACGCCCAGGTTGGCGCCGTGGAACAGGGCGAACGGCTTCAGGGTGACCACCGCCAGCAGAAAGACGATGGTCAGCCCGGCCAGCAGGATGTTCAGGGCGATCTCGTTGGGGGTCTTCTGGCGTTCCGCGCCTTCCACCAGGGCAATCATCCGGTCCAGGAACGACTTGCCCGGCTCCTGCGTCACGCGGATCACCAGCCGGTCGGAGAGCACCGTGGTGCCGCCGGTGACCGCGCTGCGGTCGCCGCCGGACTCGCGCACCACCGGGGCCGATTCGCCGGTGATGGCCGATTCGTCCACGGCCGCGGCGCCTTCCATCACGGTGCCGTCGGCGGGGATCATCCGGCCCGCCTCCACCACCACGAGGTCGCCGGGCAGCAGGGCCGAGGCGGAGACCTCCTCGGTAACTCCGGCGTCGCGCAGGCGCAGGGCCGGGGTGTCGCGCCGGGCGTTGCGCAGGGTGTCGGCCTGGGCCTTGCCGCGCCCTTCGGCCAGGGCCTCGGCGAAGTTGGCGAACAGCACCGTGGCCCACAGCCACAGGCTGATCTGCCCGCCGAAGGCCGTGCGGGCCGACCACCCGTGCAGGACGAGGTCGTGCGCGAAGGCGGCGGTGGTCAGCAGGCTGCCCGCGCCCACCACGAACATGACCGGGTTTCGGGCAAGGATGCGCGGGTCCAGCTTGCGGAAGGCGTCCACCGTGGCGCGGCGGTACAGGGCGGGGTCGTGCGGGAGGGGGCGTGTGCGTTTCATGGTCGTATCCTTGTCCGGCTAGTACAGTCGGCCTTCGAGCATTTGCAGGTGCTCCACGATGGGGCCCAGCGACAGGGCGGGCAGGTAGGTCAGCGCGCCCACGATGAGGATCACGGAAGTCAGCAGCAGGGCGAAGGTCGCGCCCTCCACGGGGAAGGAGGCGTCGGTGACGGGGCGCGGCCTGCGCGCCGCCAGCGAACCGGCCACGGCCAGCATGGGCAGCATGACGCCGAAGCGCCCGATGAGCATGGCCGCCGCGGTGGTCAGGTTGAATACGGGGCTGTTGGCGGCCAGCCCCGCAAAGGCGCTGCCGTTGTTCTGCGCGGACGAGGTGTACGCATAGAGCAGTTCCGAGAAGCCGTGCGCGCCCGCGTTGCCGAGGGCCGTCGGCCCCCAGCCCACGGCGGCCAGTGCCGTGAAGCCCAGCAGGGGCAGGGCGGGCAGCAGCAGGGCGGCCACGGCCAGGGTCACCTCGCGCCCTTCGATGCGCTTGCCCAGGTAGTCCGGCGTGCGGCCCACCATCAGCCCGGCCAGGAATACGGTAAGGATGACGAACAACACCATGCCGTACAGGCCGGAGCCCACCCCGCCGAAGATGATTTCGCCAAGCTGCATGTTCAGCAGGGTCACCAGCCCGCCCAGCGGGGTCAGGCTGTCGTGCATGGCGTTCACCGCGCCGCACGAGGCGTCGGTGGTGACGGTGGCGAACAGGGAGGAGGCGAACACGCCGAAGCGCACCTCCTTGCCTTCCATGTTCGGGACCGGGGCGGGGATGGGGGCGGGAACCGAGGCGGCGGCCGGGGCGGGAGCGGATGCGGAAGGGGAGCCGGAGGTCGCGGCCACGGCCTGGGCCATGGCCGGGGTGCCCCGGTACTCGAAGTGGGCCGTCAGCAGCGCCCCCGCCAGGAACACGGCGGCCATCACGCCCCACACCGTCCAGGCGTGACGCGGACGGCGCACGGCGGCCCCCAGCGTAAAGACGAGGGAACCCGGCAGCAGGAAGATGGCCAGCATCTGGATGAAGTCGGCCACGGCCGTGGGGTTCTCGAAGGGATGGGCGGCGTTGGCGTTGAAGAACCCGCCGCCGTTGGTGCCCAGCATCTTGATGATCACCTGCGAGGCCACCGGCCCCACGGCGATGGTCTGGATCGCGCCTTCCGGCGTCACGGCGGCGAACGAGGCGGCGAAGGTCTGCACCATGCCTTGGCCCACCAGCAGCAGCGCGCCGGGCACGCACAGCGGCAGCAGCACGTACAGGGTCGCACGCACGAGGTCGGTCCAGAAGTTGCCGATGCCTTGCGCCTCCGCCCGGGCGATGCCCCGCGCCACGGCCATGCACGCGGCCATGCCCACGGCGGCGGAGACGAAGTTCTGGTAGGTCAGCGCCACCATCTGCGAAAGGTGGCTCATGGCGGTTTCGCCGCCGTAGGCCTGCCAGTTGGTGTTGGTGACGAAACTGACGGCGGTGTTCAGGGCAAGGTCCCACGAGGGGGCCGGAAAATGCTGCGGGTTCAGCGGCAGCACGTCCTGGAACAGCAGCACGCCGAAGGTCAGGCAGAAGCCCGCCAGGGTGAAGCCCAGCAGGCAGGCGGCGTAGCGTTGCCACGGGTGGTCGCGGTCGGGGTCCACGCCCCCCGCCGTGTAGATCAGCCGTTCCACCGGGCCGAGCAGGGGATGCAGCCAGGTGCGCCCGCCTTCCAGCACGTGGTGGATGTAGCGGCCCAGCGGTGGCGAGACGGCGGCCAGGATGCCGAGGAACAGGGCCAGTTGCAGGTAGTCGCGCGGGGTCATGATGGTCTCCGGTATGAACGGTGACGCTTCGGTCGGATGCGGGCTGTCACCGGCGGCGGGGCGGTCGGCCTGGAGGCTAGAACTTGCCGGGACGGAACAGGGCGTAGACAAGATAGACGAACAGGCCCGCCGCAAAGGCGATGCCGATGGCGTCGTACAGTTCCATGATGCGCTCCGGCGCGCCCGGCAGGGCGCGAGTGGGAGTGTGCGGGCGCCGTTTCCCGGGGAGGGAAGGAGGCGGACCCGGCCCGGCGGGTGCCGGACGTCACCGATGGAGCATGCGGCGTGCCAAGAAATGGCGGAAGGGGGAAAGGCTGCGAGGACGGGGTGTTGCGACGATCAGCGCGCGCGAGGAAAGTGCGAGGGGAAGGGGGGCCGGATTACCTTTTGCAACGGGGACATTTCATTTTGTAATCCCGTGGCGGCGTACCGGCAATGAAAATGACCGGGCCGGGTGGCAGGGGTGACAGGGAGAACATGGGTGACATGGAGAACATGGAGAACAGGGGGACAAGGGGGGGCAGGGCACGGCCACAGGGTGCGGGCCTGTATGCGCCGGAGCGGATACTTGCAAATCAACTTTTCTTGATGTATGAATATCAAGGCATCCGGAAACGGTTGCCCGGCGCGAGGCGAACCGCGCGCCATCCCTTGAAAAACCTTGCGCGGGAATCCCCATGTCGGCAGCACTCGACTACTTCAAGGCCCTTTCCGACGACACCCGAATGCGGCTCATGCACGTGCTGAACAAGCACGAGCTGAACGTGAACGAACTGGTCTCCATCCTCGAGATGGGCCAGTCGCGGGTGTCGCGCCATCTCAAGATCCTGACCGGGGCGGGGCTGCTGGTCTCGCGCCGCGACGGGCTGTGGGTGTTCTACGCCGCCCCGGCAGAGGGCGAGGGCCGCGACTTTCTGGACGCGGTGGCCCCGTTCATCGCCGAGGACATGACCCTACAGGGCGACATGGCCATGGCCGAGAAGATCATCGAGGAACGGGCGCTGAAGACGCGCCAGTTCTTCAACGCCATTGCCGAGGACTGGGACGAACTGAACCGCGAGGTGCTGGGCGGGTTCGACCTGGCGGGCGCCGTGGCGGATGCCATGCCCGCTGCCGCGCCGGGCTGCCGCGTGGCCGTGGACCTGGGCTGCGGCACGGGCACCGTGCTGGAGCGCATGCTGCCCCGCGCGCAGGAGGTCATCGGCGTGGACGGTTCGCCGCGCATGCTGGAAATGGCCCGCCGCCGCCTGGCCGACGCCGGGGGGCGCGTTTCGTTGCGCATCGGCGAACTGGACCACCTGCCCCTGCGCGACGGCGAGGCTGATTTCGCGTCCATCAACATGGTGCTGCACCACCTGTCGGAGCCGGTGGCGGCCCTGCGCGAGATCGGCCGTACCCTGCGCACCGGCGGCCTGCTGTTCATCAGCGATTTCGACCGGCACGACAACGAACGCATGCGCACCGACTATGGCGACCGCTGGCTCGGCTTCGACCGGGCCGCGCTGACGGCCCGCCTTTCCGAGGCGGGCTTTGTCGTGCGCCGGGCGGACCTGCGCGAGGTGAGCAAGGGGTTGTCGCTGCACCTGATTCTTGCCGAGAAGACATAGCCGGGCGCGCCTTGCGGCAGGACCGGCCATTGATCGGGAACCATACTCCCGCCGCTGTGCCGCAAACCAGCGCCTGACAATACGGAACAACAACAGAATCCTTCCCCACGGAGGCACAGATGACCGATGCCAAGCGGGCGCAAGCCCTGGACCTTTCCCTTGCCAACAAGGTGGCCGACATGGCCCTGGCCGACTTCGGCCACAAGGAAATGCAGCTTTCCGAGCGTGAAGTGCCGGGGCTGATGGAACTCATCCGCATGTACGGCGCCAGCAAGCCGCTGAAGGGCCTGCGCGTCACCGGCTCGCTGCACATGACCATCCAGACGGCCATGCTTATCAAGACGCTGTACGAACTGGGCGCGGACATCCGCTGGGCCTCGTGCAACATCTTTTCCACCCAGGACCACGCGGCGGCGGCCATTGCCGATTCCGGCATGGCCAAGGTGTTTGCCTGGAAGGGCGAAACGCTGGAAGACTACTGGTGGTGCACCGAAATGGCGCTGACCTGGCCCGACGGCGGCGGCCCCGACCTGCTGGTTGACGACGGCGGCGACGCCACCCTGATGATCCACAAGGGCGTCGAGGTGGAAAACAACCCCGAACTGCTCAAGCAGGGCTACGACAACAAGGAATTCCAGATCATCATGGACCGCCTTGCCCTGTCGTACCAGAAGGATTCCGGCCGCTGGCAGCGCGTGGCCGCCCGCGTGCGCGGCGTTTCGGAAGAAACCACCACCGGGGTGCACCGCCTGTACCAGCTGGAGCAGGAAGGCAAGCTGCTGTTCCCGGCCATCAATGTGAATGACTCGGTGACCAAGTCCAAGTTCGACAACCTGTACGGCTGCCGCGAGTCGCTGGCCGACGGCATCAAGCGCGCCACCGACGTGATGGTGGCGGGCAAGGTGGTGGTGGTGGCGGGCTACGGCGACGTGGGCAAGGGCTGCGCCCAGTCCATGCGCGGCTTCGGCGCGCGGGTGCTGGTGACCGAAATCGACCCCATCTGCGCCCTGCAGGCGGCCATGGAAGGCTACGAAGTGACCACCATGGAAAAGGCCGTGGAGGAAGGCGACATCTTCGTCACCGCCACCGGCAACTACAAGGTCATCACCGGCGCGCACATGGAGGCCATGAAGGACGAGGCCATCGTCTGCAACATCGGCCATTTCGACAACGAAATCGACATGCACTACCTGGAGAACACCCCAGGCTGCACCTGCCTGAACATCAAGCCGCAGGTGGACAAGTGGACCCTGAAGTCGGGCCGCTCCATCATCGTGCTGGCCGAAGGGCGGCTGGTGAACCTGGGCTGCGCCACCGGCCACCCCAGCTTCGTCATGTCCAACAGCTTCACCAACCAGACCCTGGCCCAGATCGAACTGGCCACCAACCCCGACCTTGAACGCAAGGTGTACATCCTGCCCAAGAAGCTGGAGGCGTTACCCTGACCACCCTGACCAGGGAGCAGGCCGAGTACATCGGCGTGCCCATGGACGGGCCGTACAAGCCGAACCATTACCGGTACTAGGGTAGAAGAGGGATAGAGCGCGAATGAAACCGCCTCCGGGAGGGAACTCCCGGGGGCGGCTTTGCTTTGCACAGGAACAGTGTGTGCGGCAGGTTGCTGGCGTCTATTGGCGGCTATGAGTTCTTGCCATACCCCGCCAGCAATTCCATCATCCCCCCCGCATCCCCGGAATCGTAGAACGCGGCCAGCCGTTGGTTGAACCGCTCCGCGTCGTTGGGGGGTATGGCGAAGGCAAGGTAGCCGTTCGCCACCAGCGCGCCCGCCATCATTAGCCAGGCGGTACGCTTGTTGCCGTCGTAGAAGAATTGATTGCGGGCCATGAACAGGAACAGGGCCAGCGCCCGCTCGCCGGGGGATGCCAGCGCATGCAGCGCGCGCACGCCGTCGTCCCAGCGTTGCGCCAGCGTTTCCGCTGGCGGTGGCACATGGGCAACGCCGCCCACGTAGACCTGTTTGGCGCGGAATACGCCCCATTCCAGCGCCTCGTCGCGCGCCACTTCCGCGTGCAGGCGGCAGGCTACCTCGCGGGTGATGGCGAAGCTGCCGTCGCCGAGCATGCCCAGCAGCACGTCCACCGCGCGGCCCATGCGCCGCACCTGGTCCAGCGCTTCCAGGCTCACTCCGCCCACGCTCTGCCCCTGCAAGATGGTCTGGGTCTGCGGCAGGGTGCAGGGAGTGTTCTCGAAGGTCTTCAGGCTGGACCACACGAAATCGGGCCGGAACTTCTTCAGGTAGAAGATGGCCTCGCGCACGTCGGCGGCGCGCGTGGTCTCGTAGTCGCCCGGCGGCCACGTGATGTCGAGTACGCTGTTCATTCCGTTCACCTAGCCAATCCGCCCGCACCCGGCAAGACGGTTCCCGCGCCCCGGCCTGTCTTGCTTTTTTGGGGCTTCTCCCGCCCCGCGCGGCCCCGCCCTGCCTTTGCGTCCACGCCCTGACGCTACCTTCTTCGCGCCGCCCCGTTCCCACCGCTTCGGAAATGGCGTATTGTCCGGGGTGACTGTCCCTAACGAACAAACCCCACGAGGCATGACCATGAAGAAATTGATCAATGCAGTGGAAAACGTGGTTCGAGAGCAGTTGCAGGGCATGGCGGCGGCGCATCCGGAACTGCGGGTGAACATCGACCCGCACTTCGTCTGCCGCAAGGAAATACCGCAGGGCAAGGTGGCCATCGTCTCGGGCGGCGGCAGCGGGCACGAACCCATGCACGGCGGCTTCGTCGGCCACGGCATGCTGGACGGCGCCTGCCCCGGCGAGGTGTTCACCTCGCCCACCCCCGATCAGATGTACGAGTGCGCAAAGGCCGTGGACCGCGGCGCGGGCGTGCTGTTCATCGTCAAGAACTACACCGGCGACGTGATGAACTTCGAAACCGCCGCGGAACTGTGCCACGCCGACGGGCTGAAGGTGCAGAACATCCTCATCGACGACGACGTGGCCGTGAAGGACAGCCTGTACACGGCCGGGCGGCGCGGCGTGGGCACCACCGTGCTGGCGGAAAAGATCGTGGGCGCGGCGGCGGAAGCGGGCTACGACCTCGACAAGTGCGCGGATCTGTGCCGCAAGGTGAACCAGTACGGCCGCTCCATGGGCATGGCGCTCACCCCGTGCACCGTGCCCGCCGCGGGCAAGCCCACCTTCGAACTGGCCGAGAACGAGATCGAGATCGGCATCGGCATCCACGGCGAACCGGGCACCCAGCGCGCCCCCATGAAGCCGGTGGATGAACTGGTGCAGATCATGGCCACCGCCATCATCGACGACCCGGCCTACACCCGCACCGTGCGCGAACTGGACCGCGCCAGCGGCCAGTGGGTGGACAAGACCCTGACCGACGCGCCCTTCGCCAAGGGCGACAAGGTCATCGCCTTCGTGAACAGCATGGGCGGCACCCCGGTCAGCGAACTGTACGCCGTGTACCGCAAGCTGGCCGAAGTGTGCGCGGCGCGCGGCATCTCCATCGTGCGCAACCTGATCGGCCCGTACATCACCTCTCTGGAAATGCAGGGCTTTTCCATCACCCTGTTGAAGGCGGACGACGAAATCCTGAAGTTCTGGGATGCCAAATGCGCCACTCCCGGCCTCCGCATGGGCTAGGGGTGCGCTGCGGTCTTTTTGCCCTCTGCCTTCGTCGAAGTGCCTTTTCATTCCGGTCACGTACGATAAGAGTACGCTCCCTTCATGAAAAGGCGCTTCTCCTCGGCAGAGAACAAAAATCCGCGCAGCGCACGCCGATTGCCATTGGCGTAGCGCATTTTGCAGAATGCTGACTGATGGCTTACGCGCGTTGCATGCTGACGTACCGCACCCGCACCAGAGCAGCTTCCCTTTCCGACCATGAATCCCGGTCCGGCCGGTGGCTGCGCGCCGCCCGCCGGACCGGAATCCGTCCACTCCATCCCACTGATTCACCACAGCCTTCGTCCACCATATTTCCCATAAGGACGCCCCCATGCAGATCACCCGCGACCACATCCTCACATGGCTCGCCAGGCTGGGCGAGATCATGCGCGACAACCGCACCTGGCTCACCGATCTCGACGCCGCCATCGGCGACGCCGACCACGGCATCAACATGGACCGGGGCTTCACCAAGGTGCAGGAAAAGCTGCCCGCCTTCGCGGACAAGGACATCGGCGCCATCCTCAAGGATACCGGCATGGTGCTGCTGTCCACCGTGGGCGGGGCCAGCGGCCCCCTGTACGGCACCTTCTTCATGAAGGCGGGTCTTGCCGTGGCGGGCAAGGACGCCCTGGACGCCCCCGACGTGCAGGCCCTGCTGGACGCCGGGGTGGAGGGCGTGGTCTCGCGCGGGCGGCCCGTGCTGCACGACAAGACCATGTTCGACGCCTGGAAGCCCGCCATCGACGCCTACCGCGACACAGTGGCGGGCGGCGGCGACCTGCTCGCCGCGCTGGACGCGGCCGTTGCGGCGGCGGAAGAAGGCATGCGCGCCACCATTCCGTTGCAGGCCCGCAAGGGCCGCGCCAGCTACCTTGGCGAGCGCAGCATCGGCCACCAGGACCCCGGCGCCACCTCCACGGTGTTGCTGCTGGCCGCCCTGCGCGACGTGGTGCGGGGGTAGCCCATGGTCGGCATCGTCGTCGTCACGCACAGCGCCATGCTGGGGCAGGGCGTGAAGGAACTGGCGGAACAGATGACGCAGGGCCGCGTGCCGCTGGCCGTGGCGGGCGGCATCGAAGATCCGGACCACCCCATCGGCACCGACCCCGTGCGGGTCATGGCCGCCATAGAGGAAGTGCAGCAGGGCGACGGCGTGCTGGTGCTGATGGACCTCGGCAGCGCGCTGATGAGCGCGGAAACCGCGCTGGACCTGCTGCCGCCCGAGGTGGCGGCGCAGGTGCGGCTGTGCCCGGCCCCGCTGGTGGAAGGGGTGATGGCCGCCGCCGTGCAGGCGTCCATCGGGGCCGACCTCGACACCGTGCTGCGCGAGGCGCAGTCCGCCCTGGCCGTGAAGGCGGAACTGCTGGGCATGCCCCTGCCCCGAGAGGGCGCGCCCGGCGGGGCGGACGAGGCGGCATCCCCGGCGGCGGCAGCCGCCCCGGAAGCCAGCCATGAACTGACCCTGATGGTGCCCAACCGCCTGGGGCTGCACGCCCGGCCCGCCGCGCGCATCGTCACCGCCCTTGGCCCGTTCGTGGCCGACGTGCAGTTGGCGCGCGGCGAGCGGATGGTGTCCGCCCGCTCGGTGAACCGCATCGCCACGCTGGCCGTGCGGGGCGGCGAGACCATAACCTTCCGGGCCACCGGGGCGGACGCCGCGCAGGCCCTGAAGGCGCTGGCCGATCTGGCGGCGGAGAACTTCGGCGATGCGCCCGACGCGTCCGGCTCGTCCGCTGCAACGGGCACGGCGGCGCGCGGGAAGGCCGGAGCCACGGCCGCCCCAGCCGCAAAAGGCGGCGTGCCCGCCTCGCCGGGCGTCGCCGTGGGGCCTGTCGCGTGGCATCATCCGGCCTTCGACGCGCCCCCGCCGGACCTCGCGGCGGGCGCACCGCCGCCGTGGCGGGCAAGCAGGAGGCGGAAATCTTCGTCATGCACCGTCTGCTGCTGGACGACGCCACCATCGCCGGGGACGCTCGCCAGCGCATCGCAGAGCGGCGCGAGCCCGCCGAGGCGGCCTGGTACGCAGTGATCGACGAGGCGGCGGAAAGTTTCCGGCAACTGCCGGAAGGCTACATGCGCGAACGCGCCGCCGACCTGGTGGACGTGGGCGCGCGCGTGCTGCGCCTGCTCACCGGCGCGCCGGTGCTGCTGGCCACGGACCTTGGCCCCTCGGACATGGCCCACCTGGACCTCGCGCTGGTGCTGGGCATCGTGACCATGCAGGGCGGGGCCACCTCGCACGCGGCCATCCTGGCCCGGTCCATGGGCATTCCGGCCGTGGTGGGTGCGGGTGCACTGGCCGCCAACGTGGCCGACGGGATCACCGTGGGCCTCGACGGGGCCACCGGCGAGATCTGGATATCCCCCGCCCCCGGCGTGCTGGCATCCATCGAACCCGCCCCCGGCGTGCTGGCATCCATCGAATCCCGCCGGGCCGCGTGGCAGGCCGCCCGGCAGGCCGCACTGGCCGGTGCCGACCGGCCCGCCGTGACCACCGACGGCCGCCAGGTGCACGTGCACGCCAACATCGGCGCCCCGGCCGACGCGCCCGCCGCCCTGCAAAGCGGCGCGGAGGGCGTGGGCCTGTTCCGCACCGAGTTCCTGTTCCTGGACCGGGCCGCCGCCCCGGACGAGGAGGAGCAGCGCGCCGCCTACGCCGCCGCTGCCGCCGCCATGCCCGGCCTGCCGGTGGTGGTGCGCACCCTGGACATCGGCGGCGACAAGCCGGTGCCGTATCTGGGCGACTTCGCGGCGGGAGAGGACAACCCCTTCCTGGGCGTGCGCGGCATCCGTTTCTGCCTGGCCCGGCGCGACCTGTTCCTGACCCAGTTGCGCGCCCTGCTGCGCGCCGCCGCCGAGCATCCCCTGCGGGTCATGTTCCCCATGGTGGCCCACCCCGGCGAACTGGCCGCCGCAAAGGCCATGCTGGACGAGGCGCGCGCCGCGCTGAACGCCGAAGGGCTGCCCCACGGCCCGGTGGAGGTGGGCATCATGGTCGAGGTGCCCGCCGCCGTGGCCCTGGCCGATCAACTGGCGCGCGAGGCGGCCTTCTTCAGCATCGGCACCAACGACCTGGCCCAGTACGTCATGGCCGCCGACCGGGGCAACGCCGCCGTGGCGGACCTGTCGGACGCACTGCACCCGGCCGTGCTGCGCATGGTGCGCGACACCGTTGCGGCGGGCAATGCGGCGGGCATACCCGTGGCCATGTGCGGCGAACTGGCGGGCAGCGCCGAGGCCATCCCGCTGCTGGTGGGGCTGGGACTGGATGAACTGAGCATGAACGGCCCGGCCATTCCGCGCGCCAAGGACGTGGTGCGCGGCTGCGACATGG
>JALHHV010000394.1 GCA_022837365.1 Desulfovibrio sp.
TCGGCCATGCCGTCGAGGATGCAGACGATGCGGGGCGTGTGCATGGCGGTGGGATGTGTGGTGGGCTTGGGGTAGCGCGGTCGCGTTGCTGCCGAAATCCGTCTTTTTCCGCCGGGTGGCGTTGCCGCGGTATTTTTCCTGCTCACGTACATGAGTACGTTGCGCGGAAAAATACCGCGTCGCCTTGCCCGGCGAAAAAACTCGTAATTTCTGGCACCGTGCCCGCACCAGCCATCCGCGCCGGAAGACCGGCGCGGAGTATAAGGAAGAAAGGCATCCTCTGAAAACACGTGGAGTTGGCTGGCGTTGTAAACGGTCAGAACGTGGGTAAGAGCAAGGAAAACGGCCCTTTTGACGGAGGGAGTGTACTCTTGTTGTACTCGACCGTAGTCAAAAGGGCCGTTTGACGATGCAATTGCCCGCGTTCTGGCCGTTTACTGCAACACCCGGTAACAGACGGGAGGCGCCAGCAACAACCCGGCTGCCTGCACCTGGGCGATGGCGCCCTGGATGGCGCTGGCCCTGGCGGCGTGGGTCATGAACACCAGGGGCACGCCGCGCTGGTCCTGCCCCTTCTGGATGGCCTGGGCGATGCTGATGGAGTGGTCGGCCATGGCCCCGGCCAGGTCGCGCAGCACTCCGGGGTTGTCCGGCACCATGGCGCGCACGTAGTAGCTGCTTTCGGCGTCGGCCGGGGGCAGGATGTCCGCGCGCGGGGGCACCTGGCGCTGGAAGCCGGTATTGTGCGGGGCCGCGCCGCGCGCCACGGTCATCAGGTCGGCCAGCACGGCGCTGGCGGTGGGCAGGCTGCCCGCGCCAAGGCCGTGCAGGAACACGGGACCCACGGCGTTGCCCTCCAGGCGGATGGCGTTGTACGCGCCGCCCACCCGGGCGATGAGGAAGGTGTGCTTGACCAGGGTGGGGAACACCCCGGCCTCCAGCCTGCCGTCAACCTCGCGCACCTGGGCCAGCAGCTTGATGCGGAAGCCCAGTTCCCGCGCGAACTCGATGTCCATGCGGTCGATGCCCGCAATGCCCTGCACGGGCAGTTCGGCGTAGGGGTAGTCCAGCCCGTAGGCCAGGCGGATGAGCAGCACCAGCTTGTGGGCGGTGTCGTGCCCTTCGATGTCCAGCGTGGGGTCGGCCTCGGCGTAGCCCAGTTCCTGGGCCTGCGCGAGGGCGGTGGAGAAGTCCAGGCCGTTGCTGGTCATTTCGGACAGGATGTAGTTGGCCGTGCCGTTCAGGATGCCGACCAGCGAGCCGATGCGGTTGCCCGCCAGGCTTTCCTTCAGCGTCTGGACGATGGGGATGCCCCCGGCCACGCTGGCCTCGTGGTGCAGGCCCACGTTCTTCCGCTCGGCCAGGCGGTACAGGTCGTAGCCGTCCTCGGCCAGCAGGGCCTTGTTGGCGGTGACCACGTGCTTGCCCGCCTCCAGCGCGCGCTGGATGATGGCGTGGGGCGCGGCGATGCCGCCCATCAGTTCCACCAGCACGTCGATTTCCGGGTCGTCGGTGATGACTGCCGGATCGGCGGTCAGGGTTGCGCCCTGCGGCACGGGCCAGGCGCGCGGCTTGGCCAGGTCGCGCACCAGGATGGTCTTGATGACCAGCTCGCGGCCGGTGCGCTCGGTGATCCACTGGCGGTTCTCGTCCAGCACGCGGGCAAGGCCGCTGCCCACGGTGCCGAACCCGGCCATGCCGATGGTCAGGCGGCCCTGGGGGCTCCGGGAACTCTGGGGCGTCTGGGGCATTGGGCGCTTGCCGCCCGGCTTGTCGCTTTCGCTATCCACACGACCTCCCGGAGAGCACCTTCTTGATGCCCTTCATGGCCTGCTTGGTACGGTGTTCGTTCTCGATGAGGGCGAAACGCACGTGGTCGTCGCCGTGCGCGCCGAAGCCGAGCCCCGGCGAAACGGCCACGTGGCCTTCCTTGAGCAGCAGCTTGGAGAATTCCACGGAGATCTGGATGGGCTGGAAGATGCCGTAGTCCAGGTAGCTCTTGATGCGGGTGAGCGCGTAGACCAGGTCGCGGTTGCCCACGCAGAAGCCCACGCGCCACCCGGCCATGGAGTAGCTCTTGGACATGGAGAAGAATTCCACGCCCACGTCCTTGGCGCCTTCGGCCTGCATGAAGCTGGGCGGCATGTGCCCGTCGAAGGCCAGGTCGGCGTAGGCGAAGTCGTGGATGACGTAGATCTTGTGTTCCTTGGCGAAGTCCACGACCTTCTGGAAGAATTCCGGCGCGGCGATTTCGCAGGTGGGGTTGTGCGGGTAGCTGATGAACAGCAGCTTGGGCTGGGGCCAGGTCTGGCGGGTGGCCACCAGCAGGTCTTCGAAGAAATCGCGCCCGCGCCCGATGGGAATGCGCCGCACGTCGGCCCCGGCGATGATGGGGGCATAGGTGTGGATGGGGTAGGTGGGGTCGGGCGCGAAGACCACGTCGCCGGGCGAGAGCATGGCCAGCGACAGGTGCGAAAGCCCTTCCTTGGCGCCCATGGTGGCCACGGCCTCGGTGTCCGGGTCCAGGTACACGCCGAAGCGGCGCATGTACCAGTCGCAGATGGCCTTGCGCAGGTTGGGAATGCCGCGCGACACCGAGTAGCGATGGTTCACGCCCTTGGACGACGCCTCCACCAGCTTGTCCACGATGTGCTGGGGCGTGGGCATGTCGGGGTTGCCCATGCCGAGGTCGACGATGTCCACGTTCTGGCGGCGCAACTGCATCTTCAGTTCGTTCACCGTCGCAAAGACGTAGGGAGGCAGACGGTGCATGCGCGGAAACTGGTTCATGGCGAAGTTCTCCGTGGTTGAAACAAAAAGAGGCGGCAGCGCCGCCTCGAACCAACGGCGCAAGCCTGCGTCACCGGGCGGCGGTTGCCGCGGTGGCGGCCGCGGCGGTAGCGGCGGCGGTGGTGGCGATGGTAGCGGTCCGGTTGAGGTGGGACATGCCGATGACTCTTGTGGTGGAGAATGGCCGTGTGTAGATTGCGCGTGCGCCGGATGGACGCCTTGTCCGGACAGGTTTCCCGGACAGGCCGGACAGGCCGCGCAGGTTCCGTGGGTTGCGGTGTCCGAAGTTTGTACTGCAAAAGAGAAATGCCGGTCAATACGCAGGAATGCGATGCGTGCGGACTGGTCGCCCGAACGGTGCGGGGGAATGGAATGAGCCACGGCATGAAGCACGCGCGGCGGGTGTACCTGGTGGGGCCGCGCGCCAGCGGCAAGACCACGGTGGGCAAGGCCCTGGCCGCCCGCGCCGGATGGGATTTCGAGGATACCGACGCCACGGTCGTCGCCACGGCGGGCATGACCGTGGAACAAATCGTGGAGCGCGAGGGCTGGGAAGGCTTCCGGCGGCGCGAAACGGAAGCCCTGCGCGCCACCCTTGGCCGGGACTGCCTGGTGGCGGCCACCGGCGGCGGCATGGTGCTGGCGGATGAAAACCGGCGCATGCTGCGCGAAGGCGGCCTGGTGGTCTACCTGCGGGGCAGCGTGGA
>JALHHV010000014.1:0-1572 GCA_022837365.1 Desulfovibrio sp.
GTGCTGCACCTGGACCTGGTGCGCGGGGCGGAAGACCTCGACCCCGCGCTGGACATCCTGACCCGCGCCCCCCGGAAAGCCCCCGATTCCTCTCTGCCGCAATCCGGCATTGCGCTTTCCCTGGGGGTGGTCAACGGCCGCAACGTGTGGCGCGTTGACGCGGACAAGGCCGCCGCGCCGGTGCGCGCCGCCGTGGCCGCCCTTGGCCCGGACCGGGTGTGGGTGGCCCCTTCCTGCTCGCTGCTGCACAGCCCCGTGGATATTGACGCGGAAACCGGGCTGGACCCGGAAGTGGCGCAGTGGCTGGCCTTTGCCACGCAGAAATGCGCCGAGGTGCGGCTGGTGGCCGACATGTGCGACCTGAACGGCCGCGCCGACGCGCCGGAAACCGCCGCCGCCCTGGCCCGCAACCGGGCCGCGCTGGCCTCCCGCGCCGCCAGCCCCGCCATCCACGACCCGGCCGTGGCCGCGCGCGTGGGCGACGTCACCCCGGAAATGGGCTGGCGCGCCACTCCCTACACCGGCCGCATCGCCGCCCAGCGCGCCGCGCTGGGCCTGCCCGTGCTGCCCACCACCACCATCGGTTCGTTCCCCCAGACCGCCGACATCCGCGCGCAACGCCGCAAGCTGCGCACCGGCCAGATCACCGAAGACCAGTACGACGCCGCAATGCGCGAGGCCATCGCCACCGCCATCCGCGAGCAGGAAGCCCTGGGCCTGGACGTGCTGGTGCACGGCGAGCCGGAACGCAACGACATGGTGGAATACTTCGGCGGGCAGTTGCGCGGGTTCTGCATCACCGCCAACGGCTGGGTGCAGAGCTACGGCACCCGCTGCGTCAAGCCGCCCCTGCTCTACGGCGACGTCTCGCGCCCCGGCCCCATGACCGTGCGCTGGATCACCCACGCGGCGTCGCTTACCCCCAAGCCGGTCAAGGGCATGCTCACCGGCCCGGTGACCATCGCCTGCTGGAGCTTCGTGCGCGACGACGCGCCCCGCGCCACCGTGTTCCGCCAGCTGGCCCTGGCCATCCGCGACGAGGTGGCCGACCTGGAGGCCGCCGGCATCGGCGTCATCCAGATCGACGAGCCCGCCCTGCGCGAAGGGCTGCCCCTGCGCCGCGCCGCCCACGCCGCCTACCTGGACGCCGCCGTGGGCGCGTTCCGCCTGGCGTCCTCCGGTGTGCAGGACGCCACCCAGATCCATACCCACATGTGCTACTGCGACTTCCACGACATCATCGACCACGTGGCCGCACTGGACGCCGACGTGATCAGCCTGGAAGCCAGCCGCAGCCGCATGGAACTGCTGGACGTCTTCGCCACCCACGCCTACCCCAACGAGGTCGGCCCCGGCGTGTACGACATCCACAGCCCGCGCGTGCCCTCCGTCGACGAAATGGAACACCTGCTCCGCGCCGCCGCCGTCCTGCCCCTGGACCGCCTGTGGGCCAACCCCGACTGCGGCCTGAAAACCCGCGACTGGCCCGAAACCCGCGCCAGCCTCGCCCACCTCGTGGCCGCCGCCGAGCGGGTGCGGGGCAACGCATAACAGGCAAAACCATTGAAGAAT
>JALHHV010000014.1:1676-14163 GCA_022837365.1 Desulfovibrio sp.
CCCCCCCATTGAAAAGTTTTGGAAGAGGGGGGTGGGGGTCCGGGGGCGGGGGGAGAAACTTTTCGCGCTCTGCGGTCCTCATCCGTAATGCTCGATGACTCGCATAACGGCTGAGGCAAAAAGTTTCTCCCCCCGCCCCCGGTTCCTTCTTCTTCCCTTCCCTCTCCCCCTCTCCCTCCCTCATCCCCGCACCCCCAACACCCGCCCTTTTCCCGGACGGGCTCTTGGCGTATGCTGCGTGCAAACTCTGACGGCCGACGGCGCGGGGCGAAGCATGACGGAACGGTGGGATGCGGACACGGTTCGGCGCTACATCCAGTGGCTGGAGACGCCCAAGGGGGCGTTTGCCGTGCGGCACGAGCAGCGACTGCTGCACCATCTGGTGTCGGGCTGGCCCCGGCGCGGGCACACCCTGCTGGAGGTGGGCTGCGGCCCTGGGGTGTTCCTGGAGTCGTTCTGGGGGGCGGGGTTCGACGTCACGGGGCTGGACAGCAGCGAGGCCATGCTGGAGGCCGCGCGCGAGCGCATGAACTGCCGGGCGGACTTCCACCTGGGCGTGGCCGACCACCTGCCCTTTGACGACGACGCCTTCGACTACGTGGCCCTGCTGACCAGCCTGGAATTCATGCCCGACCCGGCGGCGGCCCTGGCCGAGGCGTTCCGGGTGGCCTCGCGCGGGGTGTTGGTGGGCTTCCTGAACCGGCTCTCGCCCTACTACCCCACCCACGGCCTGCCGGTGCCGGGCCTGCGCGGCTCCCTGCTGCGGCAGGCGCGCTGGTTCAGCGTACCGTCCATGTACGGACTGGTGCGCCGCACGGGGGTGGCCTGCTCCATCACCATGCGCTCGGTGCTGCACGGCCCGGCCTGCACCTGGCGCGAATCGCGGCTGTTCGAAGCCCTGAACGGCTGGATCAGCCTGTCGCCGTTCGGGGCGTACGTGGCCATGCGCATGGACTTCGGCCGCCGCATGCCGGTCACCCCGCTGATGCTGCGCACGGGCAAGGCCGCCGTCTCGCGCATCACCCCCGGCCGCCAGACCGCCACGGACGGCTACTCCTGCCGCAACAAGCACGCCGGGTAGCCTTGCGGCGGCATTGCCCTTGGCCGCCGGAGGCGTCCGGACACACCCCCGCGCCTTCCCTCGCGCGTGATATTCGACGATTTTGACAATACCCGCCCATTGGACTATCCATGGCTGTTTCCGCACCGGCGGGGCGCGGCGTGAAGTCCGCACGCCCCCTGCCGCGCACGCCTGCATCCGGAAGCGAGCCATGAGCACCAACAATCCCGACAAGACCGCCGCCCCCAAGATCACGGGCGACAAGGTGAGCACCATCAAGGGGTTCGCCGATATGTTCAGCCCCGACAGCGACGTGTTCACCTTCATGGAGAACACCGCGCGCGAGGTGTTCGGCCGCTACGGCTACACCGAACTGCGCACCCCGCTGCTGGAGCGCACCGAACTGTTCTGCCGTTCCATCGGCACCGAGACCGACGTGGTGCAGAAGGAAATGTACACCTTCCCGGACCGCAAGGGCCGCTCGCTGACCCTGCGCCCCGAGGCCACGGCGGGCGTCATGCGCGCCTTCATCGAAGCGGGCCGCCACGCCCAGGAGCCGGTGTCCAAGCTGTTCACCACCGGCCCCATGTTCCGCTACGAGCGCCCGCAAAAGGGCCGCATGCGCCAGTTCCACCAGATCAACTGCGAATGCCTTGGCCCGCAGGAGCCGCAGGCCGACGCCGAACTGGTGCTGATGCTCATGACCTTTCTGCGCGAACTGGGGCTGACCGATCTTTCGTTGCAGGTGAACTCGCTGGGCTGCCGTGAATGCCGCCCGGTGTACCGGGCCGCGCTGCGCGACTTTCTGGATTCCATCGACCGCGAATCCCTGTGCGAGGACTGCCGCCGCCGCATCGACACCAACCCGCTGCGGGTGCTGGACTGCAAGGTGCCCACCTGCCGCGAGCTGACCGCCGACGCGCCGCGCATCATCGACCACAACTGCCCGGAATGCCGCACCCACTTCGACACCGTGCTGCGCGTGTTCGACGCCGCGCGCCTGGACTACGTGCTCACCCCGCGCCTGGTGCGCGGGCTGGACTACTACAACCGCACCACCTTCGAGGTGGTGTCCGGCTCCATCGGCGCGCAGTCGTCGGTGGCGGGCGGCGGGCGGTATGACGGCCTCGTCGCCCAACTGGGCGGCCCGGACGTGCCCGGCGTGGGCTTTGCCTGCGGCATGGAGCGCCTTGCCCTGATGATGCCCGCGCTGGAGAAGAAGCGGCCCGATTTCTACATCGCCGTGCTGGACCCGGCGGCTGCGGACGCGGCCATGCTGCTGGCGCAGGAGCTGCGCGCGGCGGGCAAGGCGGGCGAGGTGTCCTTTGCGGCGCGCGGCATCAAGGGCCAGATGCGCCAGGCCGGGCGCACCGGCGCGCGCGTGGCCCTGCTGCTGGGCGGCGACGAACTGGCCGCTGGCACCGTGGTCGTCAAGGACATGGACAGCGGCGAGCAGCGCAGCGTGCCGCAGGGTGAGGCCGTGGCTGCCGTGTAGCCACCGGCCGACGGCGCCCCCGATACCCTTTCCGCCCTTTTTGCCCTTTCCGACTTGTCATCCTCGGGAAACATCCAAAGGAACCGTTCATGAGCGACCAGAAACTTGACGTCCAACAGGAACACCAGCAGTACATCGAACCCCTGGGCGACTGGGTGCGCAGCCACGACTGCGCCTCCCTCACCGCCGCCGACACCGGGGCCGAAGTCTGCCTGATGGGCTGGGTGCAGTACCGCCGCGACCACGGCGGCCTCATTTTCGTGGACCTGCGCGACCGCCAGGGCCTTACCCAGATCGTGTTCAGCCCCGACGTCAATCCCGCGGCGCACGAGCGCGCGCACATCATCCGCTCGGAATACGTGCTGGCCATTCGCGGCACGGTGCGTCCCCGGCCCGAGGGCATGACCAACCCCGGCATGAAGACCGGCGAGATCGAGGTGTACGTTTCCGAATGGAAGCTGCTGAACACCTCCAAAACGCCCGCCTTCGTCATCGAGGACCGCACCGAGGCCAGCGAAAACCTGCGCCTGCAATACCGCTACCTGGACCTGCGCCGCCCGCGCATGGCCAACAACTTCATCGTGCGCCACAAGGCCGCGCAGGCCACCCGCCGCTATCTGGACGAACTGGGCTTTCTCGAAATCGAGACGCCCTACCTCACCAAGTCCACGCCGGAAGGGGCGCGCGACTTCCTGGTGCCCAGCCGCCTGAACCAGGGCCAGTTCTACGCCCTGCCGCAGTCGCCGCAGCTGTTCAAACAGCTGCTGATGATGTCGGGCATGGAGCGCTACTACCAGATCGTGCGCTGCTTCCGCGACGAGGACATGCGCGCCGACCGCCAGCTGGAGTTCACCCAGATCGACATCGAGATGAGCTTCGTGGACGAGGAACAGGTGATGGCCATGGCCGAGGGCCTCATGGCCCGCGTGTTCCGCGACGCGCTGGGGCGCGAGGTCGCCACCCCCTTCCCGCGCATGAGCTATGACGACGCCATGGCCCGCTACGGCGTGGACAAGCCGGACACCCGCTTCGGCCTGGAACTGCTGGACGTCACGCACATCGTACGCGGCTCCAACTTCAAGCTGTTCGCCACGGCGGAACTGGTCAAGGCCATGCGCGTGCCCGGCGGCGAGACCATGACCCGCAAGGAGATCGACGAATTCACCGAGTTCGTGAAGATCTACGGCGCGCAGGGCCTGGCCTGGATCAAGATCCGCCCCGACGAATGGCAGTCGCCCATCGCCAAGTTCCTGTCCGACGAGGAACGCGCCGGGCTGAAGGACGCCCTGGGCCTTGAAACGGGCGACATCGTGTTCTTCCAGGCGGGCGCGCCGGGCATGGTCAATGCGGCGCTGGGCAACCTGCGCGTGCGCCTTGGCGAGCACCTCGGCCTCATCGACGAGAACGCCTTCAACTTCCTGTGGGTGACCGACTTCCCGCTGTTCGAATACGACGAGGAAGAAAAGCGCTACGTGGCCTGCCATCACCCGTTCACCTCGCCCAGGGACGGCCACATGGACGTCATGGTCGAGAACCCGGCGGCGGCCCGCGCCCGCGCCTACGACATGGTGCTGAACGGCTACGAGCTGGGCGGCGGGTCCATCCGCAACCACACGGCGGAAACGCAGCGCCGCATGTTCGCGGCTCTCGGCTTCTCGCCGGAAGAGGCCGAGGCGCAGTTCGGGTTCCTGATCCAGGCGCTGGAAATGGGCGCGCCGCCGCACGGCGGCATCGCCTTCGGCATGGACCGTCTGGCCATGCTGCTGACCGGGTCGTCGTCCATCCGCGACGTCATCGCCTTCCCCAAGACGCAGAAGGCCACCTGCCTGCTCACCCAGGCCCCGGACACCGTCTCCGCCCGCCAGTTGCGCGACCTGGGCCTGCGCCTGCGCGAAACGGGCAAGGACGCCACGCAGGACTAGGCCCCACACATCGACTGCTCCGCACGGGGGAGGAAGGCCGCGCGCCTTCCTCCCCCGTCGCTTCGCCCCCCGTTTCCCGCCCTTTCCTTGCCCGCGCGGCGTGCTTACCGTAGGGTGACCGTAGCAACCGCCCACATCACAGGACCGCACATGATCCGAGAAGTGCTGCAATATCCCGATCCGCGCCTTGCCGTCGAATGCGAGGACATCACCGAGATCACCGACGAAATCCGCCAGCTTGCCGCGGACATGGCCGAGACCATGTACCGGCAGGACGGCATCGGCCTTGCCGCGCCCCAGGTGGGCGAGCACTGCCGCCTCATCGTGGTGGACGTGTCCGGCCCGGAAAAGCGCGAGGCGCTCATGACCTTCGTGAACCCCCGGCTGGAACTGACCGGCGAGAAGATCGAGTCGGAGGAAGGCTGCCTGTCCGTGCCCGGCGGCTACCGCGCCACGGTCACCCGCAGCGACACGGTGCGCCTGACCGCCCGCGACCTGGACGGCAACGAGGTGTGCATGGACGCCGACGGCCTGCTGGCCGTGTGCCTGCAACACGAGGTGGACCACCTGAAGGGCACCCTGTTCATCGACCACATCAGCAGGCTGAAGCGCACCCTGTACGATTCGCGGGTGAAGAAGATGCAGAAGCGCTCGCCCCAGCCCATGCCCACGGCGGCCAGATCGCAGGCCGGGGGGCGCTGACATGAGCGGGGAAGACGCCATGCACGGCCATGCGGAGATGCCGCGCCCGCCCCTGCGCGTGGTGTTCATGGGCACGCCGGGCTTTGCCGCCGTGATCCTGCGCCACCTGCTGGAATGGGACGGCTGCGAGGTGGTGGCCGCGTACACCCAGCCGGACCGCCCCTGCGGGCGCGGCCAGCAGTGCCGCCCGCCCGAGGTGAAGCTGCTGGCGCTGGAACACGGCGTGCCGGTGTACCAGCCCCTGAATTTCAAGACCGAAGAAGCCGTTGCGGAATTGCGGTCGCTGCGGCCCGACGTGCTGGTGGTGGCCGCCTACGGGCTGATATTGCCGCAATCCGTGCTGGACATTCCGCGCCTTGGCCCCATCAACGTGCACGCCTCGCTGCTGCCGCGCCTGCGCGGGGCCGCGCCCATCCAGCGGGCCATCATGGCCGGGGATGCCGTGACCGGGGTGACCATCATGCGCATGGAGGCCAGCCTGGATACCGGTCCCATGCTGCTGCAGAAGGCCATGGGCATCGGCATCGACGACACCGCCGGAGACCTGCACGACCAGTTGGCCGAGCTTGGCGGCAGGCTGCTCGTCGAGGCGCTGGGCAAGCTGGCGGCGGGCACGGCCGTGACCATTCCGCAGGACCACGAACGGGCCACCTACGCGGCCAAGCTGACCAAGGCCGACGGGCTCATCGACTGGAACCGCCCGGCCGCCCAGGTGCACGCGCACATTCGCGGGGTGACCCCGTGGCCCGGCGCGTACTGCACCATCCTGCGGGAAGGGCAGAAGGAACTGCGCGTCTCCCTCGGCCCCGGCCGCATCGGCCCGGTGCTGTCCGGTGACGGGGCCGCCCCGGATTGCGTGGACCACGCGGCCGCAGCACCCGGCGCCCCCGGTACCCCCGGCACCATAGTCGGGCTGGTGGACGAACGACTGGCCATCGCCTGCGCCGACCGGCTGTACCTGGTGGACTCCATCCGCCCGGCGGACCGCAAGCCCATGGACGCCCGCGCCTTCCTGTGCGGGTACCTGAACGCCTGCGAATGCGACGGCGGCCTGGCCGTGTGCGAATAGCACGGACGGAAGGCGGACCCTCTGGCCCCCCCCGGCTCCCCCTGGCTCCCCCTGTCGCTTTGACCGGCGGCCCTCCCCAACCCTTTCCGCCATTCCGCAAGCACCGAACCCATGTCCATGCCCATCCGCAAGAATCCGGATTCCCTCCCGCGAGAGGACTACCACGGCGCCCGCAAGCGGCTGTTCATCGGGCTCGTCAGCCTGACGTCCGCCGCCCTGTGCCTGGTGCTGCTGGTGGGGTGGATCATCCCGTACATCGGGCTGGGCAACATCCATCCGCTGGTGCCGGACATCACCGGCGCGCTGCTGGTGGCGTGCATCGCGCTCATCGTGTGGGCGACGCTGGGGCTGGTGCTGCACATCTACACCGGGCGGCCGTGGTTCGGCTCGCAGCGGGTGCGCGGCGTGGCTGTGAAGCTGTTCCTGCCGCTCATGGAACTGCTGGGGCGGTTGCTCGGCATCTCGCGCGAAGAGGTGCGCCACTCGTTCATCAAGGTCAACAACGAACTGGTGCGCGGCGAAACGGGCGGCTTCGCCCCGTCCGACGTGCTGATCCTGCTGCCCCACTGCCTGCAATCCAGCAGTTGCGCGGTGCGCCTGACCTATGGCGTGGACCACTGCA
Source organism: Desulfovibrio sp. (assembly GCA_022837365.1). GTDB lineage: Bacteria > Desulfobacterota > Desulfovibrionia > Desulfovibrionales > Desulfovibrionaceae > Cupidesulfovibrio. The sequence continues at coordinate 8,547 of JALHHV010000014.1, forward strand.
AGCGCTGCGGCCAGTGCCCCATCGAACGGCTGCTGGCCCTGCGCGACCGCTACGGCGTGAAACTAGCCATCGCCACGGGCGGCACCATCGCCCGGCGCATCGTGGTCAAGGAGCGGCCCCGGCTGATCATCGCCGTGGCCTGCGAGCGCGACCTCGCCAGCGGCATCCAGGACACCCACCCCATTCCGGTGTACGGCGTGCTCAACGAGCGGCCCAACGGCCCCTGCCTGGACACCCTGGTCAGCCTGACCAACGTGGAAAAGGCCCTGCGGCACTTCCTGAACGTGCTGCCGCCCGATAGCGGGGACGAGCCTGCCGCCACGCCCGGTGCGGTGGCGGGGACGGCCTTCGGGCCGCGTGACGGCAAGGATGCGGCGGCATCGGCTTCTGCCCCTGCCGCATCGCCCGCCACCCCTTCGGAACCGCAATGAGCGCCCGCCGCCCCGATCAGCCCGGACGGAAGAGCGCCCACCTGCCCCCCGCCCGCGCGGCCGCCCTTGCCGCATTGGACAAGGTGCTGCGCAAGGGGCAGGAAGTGCAGGCCGCCCTGGACGGGGTGCTTGCGGAGGCCACCGGCCCTACGGAGGCACACACACCCGCAACAAGGGGTGACGCAGCCTCGTCCGCAAGCGCCGCTCACGCACAAAAGCCCCTCCCCGCCACGCCTGACGGCACCGCATTGCGGCATGGCCGAATTTCGCGCCAGGACGCCGCCCTGGCCACGGAACTCGTCTACGGGTACCTGCGGACGGAAATCCGCATTTCGTGGCTCTTGCGGCGCTTCCTGAAGGCACCGGAAAAGCTCCCGCCGGAAGCGTTGCTGACCCTTGGCGTGGCCGCGCACGAAATCCTGCATCTGGACCGCATCCCCGACTACGCGGCAGTGGACTGGGCCGTTACCCACATCCGCCTGCGCTTCGGCCCCGGCCTCGGCAAGCTGGCCAACGCCGTGCTGCGCAACGTGGCCCGGTTGGGCGGCGGCACCCGCAACGCGGACCTGTACCGCGCCGACCTGCCGGACCAACGCGATTTCCTCGGGGTGTACCATGCCGCGCCGCGCTGGCTGGTGGACCTGTGGTGCGATGCGTACGGCATGGACCGCGCCGCTGCCCTGCTGGCGGCCAGTGCGCAGGCTCCGGCTCCGGCGGTGCGCGTCAACGCCACGCGGCCGGAATGGGAGGCGTTGCGCGGCCGGCTGGTTGCGGAGCATGGCGGCGCGCGCTGCGGCCATGCCGGGGTGGTCTTTCCCCCCGGCGGCTTTCCGGCCGAGGTGGCCACGCTGGAGCGCGGGGGCTTGCTGTCGCGCCAGGGCGCGGCATCGCAGGCGGTGCTGGACGCGCTGCGCCCGGACACCTGGGAAGGCCCGGTGTGGGACGCCTGCTGCGGGCGGGGCGGCAAGGCGCTGGCCCTGCTGGAACGCGGGGTGGACGTGCGCCTGTGCAGCGATCCCAATGCGGCCCGTCTGCGCGGCCTGCGCACGGATGCCGAACGGCTGGGGCTGGCCGTGCCCGCGCTGGCCCGCGCCTCGGCCACACAGCCGCCCTGCGCGACGTATGCGCCGGGCGCGGCGGGCGCGTTCCGCACCATTCTCATCGATGCGCCCTGTTCCGGGCTGGGCACCCTGTCGCGGCGTCCGGACATCAAGCTGCGCCGTACCCCGGCCGATCTCGACACCCTGGCGGCGTTGCAGGCGCGCATCCTCGACGCCGCCGTGGCCGCGCTGCCGCCCGGCGGACGCGTCGCCTACATCACCTGCACCCTGAACCCCACGGAGAACGAGGCGCAGATCGACCGGCTGCTGGCCGGGACGTCCGACACCGGAACATCCGCCCTGCTCACCGTGGAGGCCCAGCACGTCACCCCGGTTGATTCCCCGGCCCGTGAGTTCTTTTTTGGGGTGCTGTTGCGCAAGGGCTAGCCTGCCGTCAGGACCGGCCTCGTTGCCGTTTGCCCCGCATCACTATCGGACGCCGCCGCCCCTAGCCTTCCCCGCCGTTTTCCCCTCGGCCCGCCACGCGCATGCGGCTGACCATGCTCTGGTAATACGCCTCGTATTCCTCGAAGTTCAGCGGCCGGTTCCGGCTGGCCCCCACCTTGCGCAGCAGCAGATTCAGTTTCTGCATCTGGCGGTACTTCTCGCGCTCGTCCGCGCAGTTTTCCAGCAGGTCCATCACCGTCTGGATCTCGCGGGCCGTGTCCAGTTGCGGCGGCAGGTACCCCGCGTTGCGCAGCACCTTGTAGGCCATGCGCAGGTCTTCGGGCACCATGGAGTCGTCTTCCAGTTCCAGCGGGCGGCCCGCGCCCGGCAGGTTGTCGAACGCGCCCTCTTCCTGCGCTTCGGCGATGCGCCGCTCGGCGATGAGCGTCATGGCGTCCATGGGGCCTCCCGCAAGGGGGCCGGGGCGCGTTGCGCGCGCCCCGGAAAAGCGTGAAATGCCGTCCGGCCGGGCAGCGCCCGATTCGGCCCGATTCGGCCCGATTCGGCATGACCCGGCACGGGCCGCGCCTGTCCGCCACATACGCCCATGCCGCGCGCCCGGCAATGCCCGGCATGGCAGGCGCGACGGCCGCCGGGTCTGCCCCGCGCATGTGGTTGCCGCCGCCGAAACAATGCCGAATCGTATTACGTTTCCATCGGCGTTTACGATTCGTGTTTCACGTGAAATCGCATTCCGTCCCTGAAAAACGAACAAGGCTCCCTTGCGGGAGCCTTGGCGAAAACGCAGGAAAAAACCGGTCAGGCCCAGCGGTCCACGTGCGGCACCGGCAGGGCGGCGATGGCCTCGCGCAGTTCGTCCGGCAGTACGCAAGCCGCCCCCACCTGCCCCACCACGATGCCCGCCGCGTAGTTGGCCAACACACAGCTTTCCAGCAGGTTCACCCCGGCCGCCAGGGCCAGGGCCACGGTGGCGATGACCGTATCCCCGGCGCCGGTCACGTCGAACACGCTGCGCGCCGTGGTGGGGATGTGCCAGACCTTGTCCGGCCCCTCGAACAGGGCCATGCCCTTGGGGCCAAGGGTGGTCAGCAGGTGCCGGCAGTGCAGCTTTTCGAAGATGGCCCGCCCGGCCGCCAGGATTTCCTCGCGGGTGTTGGTGGGCAGGTGCGCCCCTTCGCTGGTTTCCTTGGCGTTGGGGGTGGGCATGAACACGTTGCGGTACAGGTGGAAGTTGGGCGTCTTGGGGTCCACCAGCACGGCGGGGCGCGTGCCGCGCCGTTCCCACAGCGCTTCCAGTCCGTCCATGAACTCACCGGTCACCACGCCCTTGCCGTAGTCGGACACGATGACCACGTCGCAATCCGCGCTGGCCGCATCCACCAGCCGCAGCAAGGCGGCAAGATGCTCGCCGCCGATGGGGCTGGTTTCCTCGCGGTCGATGCGCAGCATCTGCTGCTGCCGGGCGATGACGCGGGTCTTCAGGGTGGTGGGCCGACCGGGGATTTCCACAAAGCAGGCATCGACCCCCTGCTCTTCCAGCACGCGGCGCAACAGCGCGGAGCGCGGGCCGTTGCCGCACACGCTGACCAGACGCGGCACGCCGCCCAGGGTGCGGATGTTCCTGGCCACGTTGCCCGCGCCGCCCACCAGGTGGCGGTCCTCGGTCACGCTGATGACGGGCACGGGCGCTTCCGGCGAAATGCGCTGGGCGTCGCCCACCAGATATTCGTCGATCATCACGTCGCCCACCACGCACACGCGGGCTCCCGCCAGGCGGTCCACCTGCATGCCCAGGGCGACGCCATCGATGCTGTAGCTGACCATCAATACATCCTGCAAAGCGTAATACGCCGCGTTATCGCTGTTCCAGGCCAAGCCGCGCCAAAAGCTGCGCCAGCTGTTCGGCCGACTCGAAATTCAGGGTGATCTTGCCCTTTTCCTCCGTGCCGCTCACGGACACCCGCAGGCTCAAGGCCTCGTGCAGGCGGCCCTGCAGGGAACGCATGGACGGCGCCACACGGTGCGGCGGCCGGGCGGGGCGCGCCTCCTCGCGCCTGGGGGGGGCGGCCAAGGGCTCCGGCAGGGCTCCACGGTCGCGCCAATGGGCGGCGGCGGCTTCCGCCTCGCGCACGGACAGCCGGTCCGACAGGATGCGGCGGCGCAGGGTATCCTGCGGCTCCGGGTCGGTCACGGTCAGCAGGGCGCGGGCATGCCCGGCGGAAAGCCGCGCCTCGCGCAGGTCTTCGCGGGCGGCCTCGGGCAGGTGCAACAGGCGCAGGGTGTTGGCCACGGCCGGGCGGCTCTTGCCCAGCTTCTGGGCCAGGTCTTCCTGGCTCAGGCCGAACTGCTCGCGCAGTTCCTGCATGGCGAGGGCCTCTTCCATGGGGTTCAGGTCTTCGCGTTGCAGGTTTTCGATGAGCGCGACGGCCAGCGTTTCCTGGTCGGTAAGTTCGCGGATGAGCACGGGCACTTCGCGCAGCCCGGCCATCTGGCTGGCGCGCCAGCGGCGCTCGCCCGCGACGATTTCATAGGCCTGGCGGGCCTCGTCACCCTGCCCGTCCGTGCCCGGAATGGGGCGCACCAGCAGGGGCTGCAACACGCCCTGGCTGCGGATGGAGGCGGCAAGTTCCTCCAGCGCCGCTTCCGTGAACATCTTGCGGGGCTGGTTGGGATTGGGGCGCAGCGCGCGCAGGGGCAGCGTGCGGATGTCCGAGGGCTTGGGCTGTTCCTGATAGCCCTTGAACAGGGCGTCGAGTCCCCTGCCTAATCCGCGCGAAGGTCCTGCCATCGTGTTCTCCTTGACTTTGGGCCGCGTAGACCTGAATCTTTACCTAAATCTGTGGACTGACGAACAAACACCCTCATGGAGTGCCAACCGGATGAACGAACGCGAAGCGCACGTGGTGCACCTGCACGACCGCCACGGACAGCTCTACGGCGTGCTGCTGAGCCCGCAGGTGTGGGCCGCCGTGCAGCACAAGGTGGCGCCGCTGCTGGAACAGGCCCTGGAAAAAATGTACCCCACTGCCCGGCCGGAGCCCATGGACGACTGGCAGATGTTCAAGGACTACTGGGACTTCAAGTACCCCTTCTGCGCCGACGTGCACTGCGACTGCTGCGGCGCCGCCACCGACGACTGGGAGCACGACCCCCTGCATCCCTTTCTGCTGCGCAACGCCACCCTCAGCGGGATGCTGGTCTTCGACTGCGTGAAGTGTGGCGCCTCGGTGCGCAAGAAGCACTTCAAGGACCACATCTGCTTCGAATTCACGCCCGCCAGCCCCAAATGAACACGGTTCGCCGCGCACCAGCGCGGCGAACCGCCTTTCCTACCTATCCGCCCTGCCCTTCGCGCCGCTGCGGCCTGCGCAGCACCACTTCCTTGGCCAGCGCCAGGTACGATTCCGCACCCTTGGACTTGATGTCGTAGTGGATGATGGACTTGCCGTGGCTTGGCGCCTCGGACAGGCGCACGTTGCGCGGGATCACCGTTTCGAACAGGTGGTCGGGGAAGCACTTGCGCACCTCGTTCTTCACCTGCCGCGACAGCTTGTTGCGCACGTCGTACATGGTCAGCACCACTCCCAGCAGCGCCAGGCCGGGGTTCAGGCGCTTCTTCACCTGCTCGAAGGTTTGCAGCAGCTTCACGATGCCTTCCAGCGCGAAGAACTCGCACTG
>JALHHV010000014.1:14176-14656 GCA_022837365.1 Desulfovibrio sp.
TCCCGGGCCATCTTGTCCACCAGTTCCAGTTCCAGGGCCACCAGGTCGGTGGTGGACGGCAGGATGGACAGGTACGGCGTCTGGGTGGGGTAGATGGCCTCCACCACCTCTTCGGGCTGGAAGAACACCGAGTAGAGGTTGTGGCGCACTTCCTCCTGGTCGATGCCGAGCCCGCTGGTGGAGTTGGCCTGCGGGTCGCAGTCGACCAGCAGGACCTTTTTTTCCATGATGGCGAGGGATGCGGCAAGGTTGAGCGAAGAGGTGGTCTTGCCCACGCCGCCCTTCTGGTTGGCGACTGCGATGATTCGTGCCACGGCTGCCTATCCTGTTGGGGTAAGAGGCAAAATTCATGTTTCACATGAAACGTATGCGCGCCGGAGGGGAGAAAACGGCGGTGAACAGGTCCGCCGGGCTCGCCAAGCACAGGGTTATAGCTATGTGAGGCACGACACCCTGTCAACACGCAAAACATTGATGCGC
>JALHHV010000395.1 GCA_022837365.1 Desulfovibrio sp.
GCCGTAGCCCACATCGGTGCGGGCGCCGGGTCCGGTGCCGTACTGCACGTGGTACTGCCCGGCCGGTTCGTCGAAGACGTCGGCCTCGCCATCCGCGTGGGGGGTGGAGGGCAGTCCGGCGGCGGCCGCGCGCTGGGCGCGGGCCAGTTCGTTCACCCGCGCCTCCAGCGTGCGCAGGCCCGAGGCCAGTGCGGCGTGTTCGTCGCGCATGCCGCGCGCAAGCTCGTCCATGCCGCGCAGCACGAAGTAGAACATCACCAGCAATCCCGCGAAGCACAGCAGGATGAACATCATGAACATGGTGGCGTTGTCGAACATGGTTTCTTTTCTCTCCCGGAAAAAAAAGGCGGCATTTCCCCGGCCACCGGCCAGCGGGCCGGATATGCACTTGCCGGGGAACCCCGCTTGCAGTAACCATCCGGCACCTAGCACATCCCACGCTGCACCACAATACATGAGAACAAAGGGCACCACATGGCCTCATCCAATATCCGCCCCCACCTCGTCGTGGCCGACGAGAACGGCGAAATCTACGACCACCCGGACCTGCTGATGGTCTGCCGGCGCGGGCACGAATTCGCCCTGCCCCGCCCCGACGAACTGATGCCCCTGCCCGAGGAGAGCGAACTGTTCCTGCTGCCCGGCCGCCGGGCCGTGGGGCTGGACCCGGAAACGGGAGAGGCCGTGGGCATGGACGAACTGGCGGTGGCCGCGTTCGCCGCACCCGCGCACACCCTGACCGCGCACCCCGCCTACGTCAGCGAGCCGGACGCCCCCACCCTGCCCCTGTTCGCCTACGGGGCCGTGGGCTTCGCCAATGGCCGCTTCTACGTGTGCGCGCGGCGGGTGGACGAATCCAACCGCCAGGTGTTCCGGGGCATCCACCGCAAGAAGGTGGAACAGACCGCCCGCGAACTGATGCGCCGCTACCCGGACAACCGGCTGATGCAGCACCTGACCGCCAAGTGCGCCCTGACCTACTCCTGCCCGGCCGCGCGCAACCTGTGCCTTGGCCGCTACGAGGCGCCGCTGCCCGTATCGCGCGCGTGCAACGCCCGCTGCGTGGGGTGCATCTCGCAGCAGGAGGCCGGGTCGCGCATCTGCGCCACGCCGCAAAACCGCATGGCCTTCACCCCCACGGCCCCGGAAATCGTGGAAGTGATGCGCCACCACGCCCGCAACGAGGTGCGCGAGCCGGTGTTTTCCTTCGGGCAGGGCTGCGAGGGCGAACCGCTGACCGAGGCCCCGCTGATCGAGGAGGCGGTGCGCCTGTTCCGCTCCGGGGGCGGGCGCGGCACGGTGAACCTGAACTCCAACGCCTCGCTGCCGGGGGCGGTGGAGCGCATCGCCAAGGCGGGCCTGACCTCGCTGCGGGTCAGCCTGAACAGCGCCCGCGAGGAACCGTACAACCGCTACTACCGCCCGCACGGCTACACCCTGGCCGACGTGCGCGACAGCATCGCCACGGCGCGGCGGGGCGGGGTGTTCGTCTCGCTGAACCTGCTGTATTTTCCCGGCGTCACCGACACCGAGCCGGAACTGGAAGCCCTGCTGGACATGATCCGCACCTGCGGGGTCAGCTTCATCCAGTTGCGCAACCTGAACATCGACCCGGAAATGTACCTGGAACTGCTGGAGGGCGTGGAATTCGGCCCCAGCATGGGCCTCGTCAACTTCCGCAAGCGGTTGCGCCGGGAATGCCCGTGGCTGGGCTTCGGCTACTTCAACCCGTACCTGGGCGACCGGGCGGAGTTGACGGAACGGGGCGTCCCCATGCCCGGCGAGTGGCAGCCCACGCCCCTGGCCGACCTGCTGCGCGACGCGCCCGAGGCCGAGCCGGACGGGGGCAGGAACGCGACGACCGAAGACCTGAGCGGCGTGGAAGACACCGAGCCCGACGACGCCGACGAAGGTCTGCCCGAAGGGCACCTGGAACCCGGACCATGGAATCCGCACTCCTGCCATCGAGATGACGACACAACGGGCCGGAACCGCGAGGTTCCGGCCCGTTTTCCTTTCCATGCCGCGCCACGGCCTGCCCGTACCGAAAAAAGAACAGGGCCGCTCCCGAAGGAACGGCCCCGATGGCATGCTTCGCAGCTGCGCGGCGAGGGGCTGTTTCTAAATGGTCCCTAGAAGGCCACCTGCACTTGCTCCGCCGTCTTGTCGCGGCGGCGGCCGATGGCGCCGATGCGCCAGGCCTGGGCGTGCATGGCGTTGACGCGGCCCAGCACCTCGTCGCACACGTCGGGCGAGACGATCATGATGTAGCCGATGCCGCAGTTGAATATCTGCAAC
>JALHHV010000396.1 GCA_022837365.1 Desulfovibrio sp.
GCGTTGATCTCGTCCGGTTCCGGGCCGTACAGGGTTTCGTCGTAGTCCTTGGCCTCGACGATGGCCACCACGCGGCGGTTGTGGCGCACCACGCGGCCGTACGCGCCGGGATCGGGCAGGGTCAGGGTCATGAAGGCCACGTCCGCGTCCATGGCTTCCTTGAGGAAGGTGGCCACGGTGGACGTGGGCAGCAGCGGGGTGTCGCCGTTGACCACCACCACGCGGTCCAGCCCGGCGGCCTTCAGTTCGTCCCAGGCGGCCTGGAGGGCGTGCCCGGTGCCCAGTTGCCGTTCCTGCACCACGAAGCGGTGGTCCTCGCCCTTGAACGCCGCGCGCACCATGTCGGCCTGGTGGCCGATGACGGTCCACACGTTGTCGCCGAACAGCGGTTCCAGCGCGTCGTACACGAAGCGCAGCATGGGTTCGCCCAGGATGGACTGCAATACCTTGGGCTTGTCGGAATGCATGCGGGTGCCCTTGCCCGCTGCCAGTATGAGAGCGCCGGTGATGGACGCCATGGTTCCTCCGCCGCGAAGGGGTGTTTTTCGGGTGTGCGCGCCGGGGAGGCGGCGCGTCGTCCGGTTTCTAGCCCCCCGTGCGGGGGCTGTCCAGTGGGAAGGGACCGTACTTCCGGCCGTGCGCCGGTGGGGGGCTGAACCGGCGCGGCGCGGCGGGACATTCCGACCGGGCGGGTCCGCACGCGTTGCCACCCCCGGCGCAACCGGATACAGGGACGGAGCGCGCACCGCGCGGGTGGCGACAGCGGGGAGGGGCCGCACGCATGCCATGGTTCCCGCCGGAAAGGGACGCGCAACCGGGGTAGGCCGACATGCTCAGACTGGAGATTCCGGGCCGCGAGGTCCTTGAACTGGACCATCTGGTCCTTGACTACAACGGCACCATCGCGTCCTCGGGCGCGCTGGTGGACGGCGTTGCCGAACGCATCACCCGGCTGGCCGGGGAACTGACCGTGCACGTGGTCACGGCCGATACCTTCGGCACCGTGGCCTCGGCGCTGGCCGGGCTGCCGGTGCGCCTGCACGTGCTGCCGCCCGGCATGCAGGACGAGGCCAAGCGCCGCTACGTGGCCGACCTTGGCTCGTTGCGCACCGTGGCCATGGGCAACGGCCGCAACGACCTGCTCATGCTGCTGGAGGCGGGGCTTTCGGTGGCGGTGATGGGCGACGAGGGCGCCTCGGTGCAGGCGCTGTGCGCCGCCGACGTGGCCGTGCGCCACATTTGCGACGGGCTGGACCTCTTGCTGCACCCGCTGCGGCTGGTGGCCACGCTGCGAAGATAGGAAAATCCGGCGGTTCCGCCGCGCCTTGGCTACTGCCCGTCCTGCCCGTCCAGGGCGCGCTCCACGATGCGGGCGTAGGTGCCGTCGGCCCGCATGTCGCGGATGGCCGCGTCGAAGGCGCGCAGCAGTTCGCGCTGCCCGGCCTGCCTGCGGAAGGCCAGGTGCACCGGCAGCACCGCCAGCGGCAGCGGGGCCACCGCCACGAGGCGGGTCAGCCCCAGCCGTTCCTGCAACCACATGGCCCCTTCGCGGGTGATGATGGCGCCGTCCAGCCGTCCGCCCGCCACCTTCAGCATGTTCTGGGCCTCGCTGCCCGCTTCCTCTGCGACGAACGCGCCCGCCGCACGCGCGGCGTCCAGGGTGTCGCCGTAGCTCCAGCCGCGCACCACGCCCAGCCGCATGCCCCGCAGCGCGGCCAGGGGCTCGCCGTCCGGCCCGGCAAGGGCTTCGGGCATGTCCGAGCCCACGGGAACCACCAGATGCAGGCGCTCTTCGAACAGCGGAGAGGAGAAGTCGTGCAGCAGCAGGCGCTGGCCGGTGGAGTACAGGCCGCACACCCCGGCGCGTCCGGCGTCCAGTTCCGCCATGGCGCGCGCCCATGGCGTCGGCTCCAGGGCCGTCCTCAGCCCCAGGCGGTGGAAGCAGGTCTTCGTCGAACAGCACCCGCGATGGCGGGAGGGACGCCGGTCGGACGGAGTGGACCGATCTGGCCGGAGGCGTGCCGTCGGCGCAGTGTCCGGGGAACGGAAGCGTCAGGCCCGCAGCCAGGACGGCCAGGACGGCCAGGACGGTTAGGACGGCGAGCACGGCCACGGCCAGCGGCAGCCGCCGGAACACGCGGCGCGGCGGCCGCCGGACGCATGGCCCGGCGGGCTTCTCCTCCGGCCCCCCGGCGCTCCCCGCGGCACCCTCGCCGCCCACGCTACGGCACGGCAACATCCTGAACCATCCCGTCGTCCAGGCATTCCAGCATGCGCGAATACAGCGCGGCGCGCTGCTGGCCGTCCGGGCCGTCGCGA
>JALHHV010000397.1:0-2901 GCA_022837365.1 Desulfovibrio sp.
CATGTCGCTGGGCTTCTTCCTGCCCGACGGCCGCCAGGCGGTGATCTGGCGCGGCCCGGTGAAGATGGGCTTCATCAGGCAACTGCTGTCCGACGTGGCTTGGGGCGAACTGGACTTCCTGGTGGTGGACTGCCCCCCCGGCACCGGCGACGAACCCCTGTCCGTGCTCCAGTTGCTGGGCGACGCGGCCCGCGCGCTCATCGTCACCACGCCGCAGGCCGTGGCCGTGGACGACGTGCGCCGTTCGCTGGGCTTCTGCGAAGACCTGAACGTGCCGGTGCTGGGCGTCATCGAGAACATGAGCGGCATCGTCTGCTCCAGGTGCGGCAACGTGGAATCCCTGTTCGGCCAGGGCGGCGGCGAACGCCTGGCCAAGGAAATGAACGTGCCGTTCCTGGGCGCGGTGCCGCTGGACCCGGAAATCGTCCGCGCGGGCGACGAGGGCAACATCTACATCGCCTCGCACCCCGACCGCCCCGCCGCCGCCGTGCTGCGCACCATCGTGGACGCGCTGGTGGAAGCGGACGCGCCGGAGGCGTAGCAGCCCAATACGGTTAAAGAAAACACCCCCGCCATGCCGTAATGACGGGGGGTGCCTTAATGGAAAAGTTTTGAGAGAGGGATGGGGGTTCGGGGGAAGGGAGCGAACTTTGCGGCAGCCGTTAGGCGAGCCTGCGAGCCTTACGGATGGCGACCGCAGAGCGCAAAAATTCTCTCCCTTCCCCCGATTACTCTCCATCTGCCTCTTACATCCCGGCCTCGGGCAGCCACAGGTAGTGGAACCCGGCGCGCGTGGCGGCGTCCATGCCGGGCAGGCCCAGATCGACGAGGGCCATGCGTCCGGACCCGGCGGGGGTGGTGGCGGTGGCGTATTCGGTGGCGCCGGGCAGGGGGTCGCGGCGGTAGGTGACCACGCGCAGTTCGCTGGCGCCGGTCAGGCTGGCGGCTTCGGCCAGGGCGTCCTCGAAGTAGCCGATGCGGTCCACCAGCCCGGCGGCCAGGGCCTGGCGGGCGGTGAGGACGCGCGCGTCGGCGAACTGCGCCTCGCGGCCGTGGCTGGCGGGCCTGCGTTCGCGCACCAGCCCCTGAAAGCGGCCGTTCATGTCGGCGATGATGGACTGTGGTCGCCGGACTTGCTGACCACGGCGCGCACGCCGATCTTGTCCATGAGCCCGGCCACCTCGGGCCGCAGGAAGATGACCCCGATGCTGCCGGTGACCGTGGAGGGGTGCGCCACGATGCGGTCGGCGGCCAGGGCGGTGTAGTAGCCGCCCGAGGCGGCGGTATCCATCATCAGGGCAACGACCTTCTGGCCCGTGCGCTCGCGGTGGCGCATCAACTCATGGTACAGCACGTCGCTGGCGGTGACGCCGCCGCCGGGGCTGTCGATGGCCACGAGCACGGCCTTCACGTCCGGGTCCTGGGCGGCCAGGCGCAGTTGCGCCACCACCTCCTGCACCATGCCCGGACGCTCGCGGAACAGGCCGGACTTGGGCCGGTTGTCGATGACGCCGTTGACATTGATGAGCACGGCCTTGTCGCGGCCCCGACCGAACACGGTCTCCTCGCCGAAGGGGTCCGGCCCGCCAAAGAACGACGAACGCGCGCCGCACCCGGCAAGCAGGGCGGAACACGCCAGCAACAGTGCGAGAACCAGCAGGGAACGCGCGCCGTGGCGCGGGAAATGCGATGCGATCATGAGAAACCTCCGTTGCGCCGTCACTAGCACATTTGGCCGGGCGTGGACAATGCACGGCCGTTCGAGAAGGTGTAACAGCGTGTAACGAGTCAGGGCCGTTTCGAAGGCCGCGTGACCCCCTGATTCTATCCGGCCCCCTGCTCCACTTGACAGCACCCCGCCCCGCACGGAGAATTCCACTCCTGACCTTTTCCGACCTTTGCCGGGGCCGGACGCACGCACGCCTTTCCGCGCCGTGCCGCCCGCCCCGCCCGCATATTCCGGAGACTTCCCATGGCAGACACCCGCGACGACGATTTCGACAGCGCCAATCCGTTCCGTGCACTGAACAAGCGCGCCTTCCGCGACGCCCGCGCCCAGAAGGCGACGTCCCCCGCTGCCAAGGCAGGTGCGCGATCCCACGGACACGGCGGGCAGGCGCACAAGGCGCACCAGCGGCCCGGCACGAGCGGCGGAACGGACGAAGCCCGGTCCGCGCTACCGCCCCTGTCTGAGGAAGACGCCGAGGCGTTCCTGTCGGCCATGGGCGCGGTGCAGCGGCTGGACGCGCCGAAGAAGCCCGGCAAGGGCACGCCGGGCAAGAGGGGAATGGAGCAGACACCGGCACCCGTAGTGCCCGAGATGCCCGCATCGGCCGTCCCGGCCGCCGAACGCGACAAGCTGGCAGCCACTACGGCGGCCAGGCTGGACGCGGACGCGGCCCGCAACGGCTTTGCGTTGCAGGACCAGCCGGGATTCAAGCTACTGCTGGAACAGACGGCGGATGCGCCTGACGGCTCCGGCCCGCCTCACGCCGGGAGTATGCCCGGAAAGCCCGATGCCGTGCCCGTCACGGCCTCCGAACGCAAGGAGGCGGTGCGCCAGCGTTCGCGGCAGGCCGTGGCCGACCACGAGCACACCCCGCCCCCCGACGAGGACAACCTGTTCACCAAGGCCATGACCGGGGTGCGCACGCTGGCGGGCAAGGGGCGCGAGGTGCCGCCGGAAACCGCCCCGCGCGAGGCCGCCGCGCCCGCCGTGGGCCATCCGTTGCAGGACTTCATGGACGGTGCGGTGGAATTCGCGCTGGAATTCACCGACGAATACCTGGAGGGCCACGTGGTGGGGCTGGACGCGCTGACTGTCGGCAAGCTGCGCGCCGGGCAGTACAGCCCGGAAGGCCATCTGGACCTGCACGGCATGAACGCGCTGCAAGCCTACGA
>JALHHV010000397.1:2949-3365 GCA_022837365.1 Desulfovibrio sp.
AAAGGTGCAGGCATGGCTGACGCACGACCCGTTCAAGCGGGTGGTGCTGGCCTTCTGCACGGCCCAGCCCGCCCACGGCGGCGCGGGCGCGCTGTACGTGCTGCTGCGCAAGTACAAGAAGTCGCGCGGCAAGATCCAGTGGGACCGCACCCCCACGGACGCCGACCTGTTCCTGTAGGACGGCGTGTCCGGCGGACACCCGCCACCGGCGCCATACCCTGGAACGCGGAAATCCCCCGCCGCGTTGCCGCGACGGGGGATCATGGTTCTATCGGCGTTTCCACGGGCCCGAAGGCCGGGTCCGCTACTTCTCCATCTCCAGCCCGCGCTTGTAGGCCGCCAGCACCGCATCCATGATGCGGCCCCGCACGGCCTCGCGGTCCAACTGGTTGATGGCGGCGATGGTGTTGCCGCCG
>JALHHV010000398.1 GCA_022837365.1 Desulfovibrio sp.
TGCAGGCCGTTTCCGACTTCAACATATCGGTGGAGGAGCGCAAGCTCATCGCGCTCATCGGCCCCAACGGCGCGGGCAAGACCACGGTGTTCAACCTGGTCTCCGGGTTCTACCAGCCCACCGAGGGGCAGATCGTCTTCAACGGCCAGCCCACCGCGGGCCTGCGGCCGCATCAGGTCACGGCGCGAGGCATCGCCCGCACCTTCCAGAACATCCGGCTGTGGCACGAGATGAGCGTGCTCGACAACATCCGCATCGCCCAGCACCACCGTCTGGGCTACACCATCTGGGACGCCTTTCTGCGCACCGGGCGCTTCACCCGCAGCGAGGGCAACATCGACGCCATCGCCTGGGAAATGCTGGAGGCCATGGACCTGAAGGACGCCGCGCACGAACGGCCCCGCAACCTGCCCTACGGGTTGCAGCGCCGGGTGGAGATTGCCCGGGCCATGTCCATCAGGCCGAAGCTGCTGCTGCTGGACGAACCGGCGGCGGGCTCATCCGCTGGATTCACGACGAGTTCGACATCGCCATCTGGATGATCGAACACCAGATGAAGGTGGTCATGAGCCTGTGCGAATGGATCAAGGTCATCGATTTCGGTAGCACCATTGCCGAAGGGACGCCCGAGGAGATTCAGTCCAACCCGGTCGTCATCAAGGCATACCTGGGAGACGATACGATCTGATGCTGCTCTCCATCGAGAATCTCTACGTAAAGTACGGCAATATCGAGGCGTTGCACGGCCTTTCGTTCCACGTGGACGAAGGGGAGATCGTCACCCTCATCGGGGCCAACGGCGCGGGCAAGTCCACCACGCTGAAGTCCATCATGCGCCTGCCCCCGCCGGAGGCGCCCAAGGTCAGCGGCGGCGACATCCTGTTCAAGGGCAGGTCGCTGCTGAACGTGGAACCGCACGACGTGGTCAGCAAACTGCACATCGCGTTGGTGCCCGAAGGGCGGCACATCTTCGGCAACCTGACGGTGATGGAAAACCTGATGCTGGCCACCTACGCCCGCAAGAACGACCCGGCCATCGGGCGCGACCTGGAACGGATCTTCGACCTGTTCCCCCGCCTGGCCGAGCGGCGCACCCAGCGCAGCGACACCCTGTCCGGCGGCGAACAGCAGATGCTGGCCGTGGGCCGCGCGCTGATGACCAGCTGCGAGGTGCTGCTGCTGGACGAACCGTCCATGGGCCTGGCCCCGCTGCTGATGTACGAGATGTTCCGCACCCTGAAGGAGCTGAACCGCGAGGGGCTGACCATCATCGTGGTGGAACAGAACGCCCGCCTCGCCTTGCAGGTCGCCAGCCGTGGCTACGTGCTGGACACCGGCGAGATCGTGGCGCAGGGCCCGTCCGATTCGCTGCTCAACGACCCGGAAGTGAAGAAGGCCTACCTCGGCGGGTAGCCTCTGGTGACACACGGCCCTGGGACATCCCCAGGCCGGTCAGGACAGAAAATGAAGCGGGCCGCTCCGGAAGGGGCGGCCCGCTGTCTGTTGTCGGTCATGCGTTCGGGTGTCGGATGGCTGGCCAGATACCGCTGGGGCCATGCACCGTTGCGCCAGCTAACGTTTGCGTTAGGTGCCGCTGGGCGAGGTGGTGCTGACGGTCTGCTGGATGAGCAGTTGCACCTGCTGTTCATCGCCCGGCGTGCCTGCCGTGGCGGTGTACACGTTGTAGTCCACGTTGCCCACGGTGGCTGTGCCGTCATGAGCCCATTCCGAGCCCAGGATGACGGAATCGTGTCCGTCGCCCGTGATGGCCAGCGAGTGGTCGGCCGCGCCGCTCATGTCCAGCACGTCCTGCGCGGAAAGCGCCACGTGCTGCGCGCCGTCGGCGGTGAGGTCGATGGCCTCGATGCCGGTGACCGTGCCCGCCGTGATGCGGCTGAAGTCCAGGGTCACGTCCTCGCCTTGCACCAGCAGGGTATCGTAGCCGTCGCCGCCGTGCAGCCCGCCGAAGTCGTGGCTGTCGAGGTAGCCATCCGCCACGTCCGCCGTGCCGCCGGTGTCGCGCACCACCAGGGTGTCGTCGCCCGCGCCGCCGTACAGGGTGTTCACCCCCGCGCCGCCGTCCAGAAGGTCGTTGCCGTCGCCTCCGTGCAGCACGTCATTGCCGTCGCCGCCGTGCAGCACGTCGTTTCCGGCCCCGCCGTGCAGGGTGTCGTCGCCCGCGCCGCCATACAGGTGGTCATTGCCGCCGCCGCCGGTGATGGTGTCGCCCTGGCCGGACCCCACCACCACCTGCGCATGGGTGACGGACGAACCGTCGTAGTCGTGGCCCAGC
>JALHHV010000399.1 GCA_022837365.1 Desulfovibrio sp.
ATTGCTTGGGGTGGGTCGGGAAAGGTGAGGAATATCGTGGACTAATAAACTCATAACCCGAAGGTCGTCGGTTCAAATCCGGCCCCCGCAACCAGAAAGGTCAAGCCGTTATGGAGTCGCTCCGTAACGGCTTTTTCCTTTTCCCGCCCTGTTCCTGACTCAGCCGCGCAGCGTCCGGATGACGTCCACGCGGGCGGCCTGCCATGCCGGGTATGCCCCCGCCATGAGGCCGCACCCGGCGGAGGCCAGCAGCACGCCCACGGCCAGAGGCGGGTCGTAGGCCGCGGGCAGCACGCCCGCCGCATACACCGCCGAGGCGATGCCGAGGGCCACCGCCACCCCCAGCAGCCCCCCGGTACCGGCCATGAGCACGGATTCGAACCGTGGCCCCCACGGCCCTGCGCACGCCGATTTCCAGCCTGCGCGCCCGCACGATGATGGTCATGATGGACAGGATGCCCAGCGTGCCGATGGAAAAGGATATCCCGGCTCCGATGGCCCCGAGCACGCGCACCAGCCCCATGGCCTTGGCCTGCATCTCGTTGACCTGCTCGGAAAAGGCGACGCCGAAGTCGTCCGGCTGGCCGGGCGCCAGGTGGTGCCGCGCGCGCAACAGCGTGCCCACCGCCGCCTGCACGCCGGGCACGGCATCGCGCGAGGTGACGCGCAGCAGGATGCCGGAAATGTGCTCCTGCGTGGTCAGGCGTTCCATGAAGGTGGTCACGGGCACGTAGATCTGCTCGTCCACGTTGACGCCCGTGGCGTCCTGCCCCTTCTGGGCCATCACCCCGACGACCAGCAGTTCACGGCTGCCGAAGCGCAGCCGCTGGCCCAACGCCCGCGCCGGTTCGTCGAACAGCCGGGCCGCTATCTCGTACCCCGGCACGCAGACCAGGGCCTTGGAGGCCACGTCTCCTTCGCGGAAGAAATTCCCGCACAGCAGTTCCATGTTGCGCATTTCCGGAAACGCGGCCCCGGCTCCCACCACGGGGCACGACGTGTTGCGCCGCCCTTTGGCCACCGGCCTGGTGGACATGGCGTAGGGCACGACCAGTTCCACGCGGGGGACGCCCTGTTCGATGGCCCGCGCGTCGTCCAGGGTCAGGGTGGCCGCGTTGCGCCCGCCCGCGCGGTTGTTGTCGCCGCGCGTCATGGTCACCGTGCCCGCCGTGACGTCCGCCACGTTGGCCCCCAACCTGTTGCTTTCATTGGTCACCTTCAGCCCCACGGCCTGCGAGATGTGCAGCACCAGCGTCAGCATGAAGGCCCCCAGGAACACGCCCAGGATGGCGAGCACGGTGCGCAGCCGGTGCGTGGACAGCGCCCGCAACGCGATGCGCAGGTTGCCCCGGCGCGAAAGGAACGCCGTGAGGAGGGATATCCGCCTCGCCGCCGGTTTCGTTTGCGGCGTGGTCATGCCCCCTCCTTCAGCGCGGTCACCGGTTCCATGCGCGCGGCGCGCCGGGCGGGTTGCAGGCCGAAGACCAGCGCCACGGCCAGCGCCGCGACGAAGGCGGCCATGAACACGGCGGGCGAGAGGCGCAACGTCAGCATGTCCAGCCGTTCCAGCATCCGCGCGATGACGAGGCCGAGCCCAAGCCCCGCCATGGCCCCCAGCGTGGTGAGGTACAGGGCTTCGGCCAGGAACTGCGTCAGGATGGCGGCGTCGGTGGCGCCGATGGCCTTCTTCATGCCGATCTCCGTCTGCCGTTCGGCCACGGACAGGTGGAACAGGTTGGCGAGGATGAACCCGCCCACCAGCAGGGCGGCCAGCGCCGTCACGCCCAGGAAGACGCCGAAGCCCCCCTTCAGGAAGCTGACGAAGCGCAGCACCACCAGCGGCGAAACCACCAGGAAGTCGTCGGCCTCGTCCGGCTGCCTGCCGTGCAGCACGCGCAGCAGGGCCTGCACCCGCTTGGCGTTGCCGTCCATCCCCTCGGGCGAGGCGAAGTTGATGCGGATGCCGTTCAGGTAGGTGCGGTCCAGGTTGAACCGGCGCACCATGGTGGTCGCGGGCAGGACGATGCGGTCATCCTGCTCCACCCCGGCGGCCACGATGTTCCGGGGTTGCAGCACGCCGCGCACCACCAGGGGCACGCGGTCCAGCATCACCACGTCGCCCACCGGGCTGCGCGAACCGAACAGCCCGCGCGCCACCATGCTGCCCAGCAGGCAGACCCCCGCG
>JALHHV010000400.1:0-696 GCA_022837365.1 Desulfovibrio sp.
CATCGCGCCCATGATGGGCCTTGCCGACACCGTGGAGGCCACCGGCGAGGAAAGCTACTCGGCCGTGCTGCCCAAGGCCGCCATCGAATACCGCTTCACCCGCGACCTCAACGTCTACGCATCGGTCACCGCGGGCTACAAGCCGGGGGGCTTCCAGACCCACAGCGCGGCAACCGCGGACGAAAGCTACGATTCGGAGCACACCTGGAACTATGAAGTCGGCATGAAGAGCAGCTTCTTCGACAACAAGCTGGATATCAACGCCGCCGCCTTCTACACGCAGATGGAAGACCAGCAGCTGTTCCAGCTGATCAGCGGCAGCACGGCGGTGGTCCAGAACGCGGGCGAGTCGCACAGCATGGGCGTGGAACTGGAAGCCCGCGCCCGCCCGGTGCAGGGGCTCGAAGTGTTCGGCTCCTACGGCTGGCTCAAGACCGAAATCGACGACGCGGGCGGCAGCACCGCCACCTTCGACGGCGCGGAAAGCTCGTTCGCGCCCACGTACAAGGCGTCCCTTGGCGGCCAGTACACCTTCGAGAACGGCGTGTTCGCCCGCGTCGAGAACGAGTTCATCGGCCCGCACTATCTCGACCTCGCCAACAAGGTCCGCCAGGACGCCATCAACCTGCTGGGCTTCCGGGTGGGCTACGAGTTCGACGACTACGGGGTCTACGTCTACGGCCGCAACCTGCTGAA
>JALHHV010000400.1:718-3351 GCA_022837365.1 Desulfovibrio sp.
GCGCGGCATCCATTTTCCGGAACGGCGGCGCGCAGCCCTGCCCGCCGCTCTCCATACCGCGCAAGCGGGCAAAACAGTCGGCGGTCAGCATGGAAGCTCGGAAAGGATACGCGGCGCAGGTCGGCGAACTCATCAGGGGGCTGGGCTTCAGCCCGGTCAACAAGCGCCGCCTGCAACTGGCCTGCGCGGCGTCGGCCGGCGCGGCGCTGCTCGGGCTCGTGCCCTGCGTGGTCATTGCCGTCCTTGTGGACGGGTACGCGGGGGGAGGCGGAGGCTTCGGCCCGCGCGCGCCGCTGGCGGCCGGGGTGGTGGTCGTGGCGGCGCTGCTGCTGCGGCTGGCGTTGCGCACCGCCGCCGGGGGCCTGGCCCACGGGGCGGCCTACGAAACCATGTACGAGATACGCACCGGGCTTGCCGGGCACCTGACCCGGCTGCCGCTGGGGTTCTTTGCCGATGCCGCCACGGGGCGTCTCAAGAAGCTGATGGTCGATGACGTGGAGGAATTCGAAGGCTTCATCGCCCACCACATCGAGGACCTTGCCGCCGCGCTGTGCATGCCGTTCCTCGTGCTGGGCGTGCTGGCCTGGATCGACGTGCGCATGGCGCTGGCGGCGGTGGCGGTCATTCCGCTGGCCATGCTTTCCATGTCGTTCGCCTCCAAGGGCTACATGGAAGAAGCGCAACGGTATCATACGGCCCAGGAAAACCTGAACGGCCGCATCATCGAGTTCGTGCGCAGCATCTACGAAATAAAGGCGTTCGCGAGGTCGGTGGCGGAACTGGACAAGTTCGCGGCGGCCATCGACGAGTACCAGCGGGTGGTGGAGCGCTGGGCCAGGCGCTGGGCGTTGCCCAGGGCGGGTTTTGTCGTGTTCATCGAGAATTCCCTGCTCTTCACCCTGCCCGTGGGGCTGTGGCTGTACCGGCGGGGTTCCGTGGGCGTCGGCGAGCTTGTGCTGTGCCTGCTGCTTTCGATGCAGTTCAGTACGCCCATCTTCAAGGTGTTGCAGCAGAACGACGCGCTGTTGCGGATTTTCGAGGGCTTTCGCCGCATGAAGGAGGTGTGGGACGCCCGGCCCCTGCCGCCGCCCGTATCGCCCGGAGCGCCGAAGGACGCCGGGATCGTGTTCGACAACGTGTCCTTCCGCTACGCGGAGGGCGAGGGCGAGGACGTGCTGCGCGGCGTCAGCTTCACCGCGCCGCAGGGAAAGGTGACGGCCCTCGTGGGGCTGTCCGGCTCCGGCAAGAGCACCATCCTGCGCCTGATTCCCCGCTTCTGGGACGTCACCGGCGGCAGCATCCGCGTGGGCGGCGTGGACGTGCGGGAGATGGACGAGGCCGTGCTGATGCGCATGGTGGCGTTCATGTTCCAGGAAAACGTGCTGTTCAACGAAAGCCTGCTGGAGAACATCCGGCTCGGCAACGCGGGCGCGGACGACGCGGCGGTGCGGGCCGTGGCGGAACAGGCCTGCTGCGCGGAGTTCATCGGCGCCATGCCCGGCGGCTACGGCAGCCCGGCGGGCGAACTGGGCGGCAATCTTTCCGGCGGCGAGCGGCAGCGGGTGGCCCTTGCCCGGACCCTGCTGAAACCCGCCCCCATCCTGCTGCTGGACGAGGCCACCGCCTACGCCGACGCCTTCACCGAGGCGAACATGCAGGCGGCGCTTTCGCGGGTGCTGGAAGGGCGCACCGTGATCATGGTGGCCCACCGGCTGGAGAGCATCGCCGGGGCCGACCGCATCGTGGTGCTGGACAAGGGCGCGGTGGTGGACGCGGGCCGCCACGAGGAACTGCTGGAACGCTGCCCGGCCTACATGGCCATGTGGAACCTGGCGCAATGCAACGCGAACTGGAATCCGGTCGGAGAGGTGGCGACATGCTGACGATGATTCTGCGATTGGCTGGCCCGCACCGCAACTGCTGGTGCTGTTCCTTGCCCTGCGCGAGATCGTGACGCCGGGAACGCCGGGAGTTGGGGACGGCGGCGCGGGCTGGACGCCCCTGCGGGCCGGTCTGTGCATGGCGGGCATCGTGGCGCTGCGGTTCATCGTGCATGGCGCGTCCGTGCGGGTGGGGCACATGGCGGGGTTCCACATCCTGAAGCGGCTGCGCCTGCACTATGCCGAGCACTTGCGGGGCCTTCCGGTCTCGTGGTTTTCGCGGCGCGACCTGGGCGAGGTCAGCGGGGCCCTGTTGCAGGACCTGGGCAACGTGGAGCCCGTGCTGGTGGAAAAGCTGGCGGCCATGGGCAGCGCGGTGACGCAGATCGCCGTGGGGCTGGCCTGCATCGCCGTCGTGGACTGGCGGCTGGCCCTGCTGGTCTGCTGCGGATTCGTTCCGGCGGCGCTGCTCATGTGGTGGGTGAACGGGCGGCTCCGGCGGCGCATGCCCGAGCGCATCCGGGTGCTGGCCGCGCTGACGTCCAGAACCGTGGAGTTCTGCCAGGGCATCGGCGTGGTCAAGGCGTTCGGCATCCAGGGCAAAAGCACCGCCCTCTACGAGCGGGCGGTGGCCGCGCACCGCGACGTGAACCTTGGCCTGCTGCGGTACGTGGGCGCGGCCGCCACCCTGTATTTCACCTGCCTAGAGCTGGGGTACGCGGGGCTGATCGGCTTCGGGCTGCCCGTGCCCGG
>JALHHV010000400.1:3357-3766 GCA_022837365.1 Desulfovibrio sp.
TTCCTGTTCGCCGCCGTGATGGCCTTCAGGATATACGGCCCGACCCATGACCTCGTGGACCTGAGCGGCTTCATGCACCAGATGCGCACCTCGGGGCGGAGCCTGCTTTCCGTGGAAGCGGACGGGCCGCTGCCCGTCCCTGCGGTATCCGCCGTTCCCGCCGATTCGTCGGTCCGGTTCGAGAACGTGGCCTTCGCCTATGACGGAACACCCGTCCTGCGCGACATCACCTTCCGCATCGCACCCCGGACCATGACGGCGGTCGTGGGCGGATCCGGGGCGGGCAAGACCACGCTGGTCAGCCTGCTCTGCCGGTTCTGGGACGTGGACGCCGGGTGCGTGCGCATCGGCGGCGTGGACGTGCGGGATATGCGCGAGGAAGACCTCTGGCGGCACATCACCGTGGTCT
>JALHHV010000401.1 GCA_022837365.1 Desulfovibrio sp.
GCGCCGTGGATGCGGAACATTCCCTTGCCCGCCGCCAGCACCGCCGTCAGCAGGCGGCACGTGGTGCCCGATTCGTGCACGTCGCACGAGACCGGCGCGTCGAATCCGCCCGCAGGGGTACCCGCCACGCCCGACACCGCGAACCTGCCGTCGCCCAGCCGTTCGATGCGCGCGCCCGCAGCCCGCAAAATGTCCGCCGTGCGCTCGATGTCGCGGCTTTCCAGCACGTGCTCCACCACCGAATCGCCCGCCGCCAGCGCCGCGCCGATCAGCATGCGGTGCGACACCGACTTGGACGGCGGCGCCGCCACGGTCACGGTTTCACGTTTGCTTTCCATCATGAATCCTTTTGGCAATCCGTCTGGAGGGAAGAGCCACCGGGGGAAGGGACCCTTTGGGAAAGGGTCTCCTTCCCCCGGACCCCCAGCGTTGCTGTCGCCATCCGTAAGGTTCGCGCGTTGCGCTCACCTAACGGCTGCCGCTCCCCCCAAACTTTTTATTTGGGGTCAGGTCTGCCTGTTTCCCTATACCCCGGCGGGACGCGCGCAGCGCGGCTCGACGGCAAAAGGGGTCAAGGGGACGCGGTCCCCTTGCGGGGCGCGGGGCGGAGCCCCGCTTTCCGAAAGGAATCAACCTCCATTCATGTCCAGTTGCGGCCCCGCAGGGTAACTGCCCAGAATGCGCAACGTATGGCACAGCCTGCGCAGTTCGTGCACCACCCGGCCGTAGTCCTCGTTGCCGAGGTCGCATTCCACGTCCACGAAGAACACGTATTTCCACTTTTCGCCGCGCAGGGGCCGCGACTCCAGCTTCTTCATATTGATGCCCTCGCGGGCCAGCAGGTTCAGCACTTCCGCCAGCGCGCCGGGCCTGTCCGGCACCGAGAACAGCATGGAGGTCTTGTCCGTGCCGGGCTGCCCCGCCGGGGCGGGGCCGATGACCACGAAGCGCGTCCAGTTGTCCGGCTGGTCCTCTATGCCGCGCGCCAGGATGTTCAGCCCCAGCAGCGAGGCCAGGCTGCGGTGCCCGATGGCCGCCGCGCCCTTCTCGCCCACCACCCGGCGCGCCGCCGAGGCGGTGGAATCCGCCGGAATGATCCGCGCCCCCGGCAGGGCCTGGCGCAGCCAGCCGCCGCACTGGGCCAGCGGCTGCGGGTGCGAGTACACCGTGGTCACGTCGGCCAGGCTGGTCTCCGTGGTCAGCAGGCAGTGGCTGATGCGGCAGAACAGCTCGGACTGGATGAATACCTCGTGCGTCAGGAACAGGTCCAGACTTTGTCCCACGGTGCCGTGCAGCGAATTTTCCAGCGGCACCACGCCAAGCTCGCACTGCCGGTCGTGCACGGTGCGGAACACCCCGTCCAGGTCCTTCTGCGGCATGTATTCCACGGACTTGCCCAGAAATTCCACGCCCGCAAAGTACGAAAAGGTGCCCTCCGGCCCGAGGTAGGCCACCTTCTGCGGCCGTTGCAGGCTGCGCGAGGACGAAAGTATCTCGCGCCAGATGGAGCGCAGGTGTTCGTTGGGCAGCGGCCCGCCGTTGGCGGCCATGAGATTTTCCAACACCTCGCGCTCGCGGAAGGGCTTGAACACGATGCCCGCGTCGTCCGCCTTGATGCGCCCCACCTCCAGGCTCAGCGAGGCGCGGCGGTTCAGCAGGTGCAAAAGATCGGAATCCAGCCCGTCGATCTCGTGGCGGATCTGGCCCAGCCGCCCGGCCAGCGCCGCTTCCGGGTCGGTTCCGGAACCGTCGTCCCCCCGCCAGTGGGGGTCCTTGTCGTCGGCAAGGCTCATGGGCGCGTCCTCCCAAGGTGCATGGCGGTGCGCATCAGCATTCCTTGATGTCCTCCTTGATGCGCATGCCGAAGTGGCGGCCCGCGCAATCGGTGCGGCACAGGATCTGGTCGCCTTCCTTCAGGACCGTCCGGGCGGGTCAGGCGGATGGTTTCCGCGTTCTGCAGGAACACCGCGCCCTCCACGTCGCCCACTTTGGCGCGCACCAGCAGCATGGGCCGCGCCTCTACCTTCAGCCTGCCCACGGTGGCCACGGTGGTGGAACCGTCGGCGCCGACGATGAGCACCTCGTCACCCGCGCGCAGCTCTTCAAGATAGGTGGTGCGGTCGCCGGGCATCTGGGCGTAGGCGTGCACGGCCCCGGCATTGACCCGGAACGGCCGCGCGGCCACGTACTCGTTATGCTCGGTCTCGGCATGGACCAGAAAGGTGAACGCGCTGGAATTGCCCACCAGCATGCCCTGCCCCCGGCGCAACATGGACATGGTGTCCACGCACACCCGGTGGCCAAGGCCCACGTTCTCCACCGCCGTGACCACGCCGGGCACAAGGTCGATGCAGCCCTGCGACAGCTTGAGGTCGGCCACGATGGACTTCAGCTCGCCTGCGCCCTCGGGCAGCACCACCACGGTGGCCACGCCCCGCTCCAGAATGCCCGCCGCAAGGCGCGCCTCGGCAAGGTCCGCCACTTCCACGACCACGTCGTCCGACTGCGCCAGAAGATTCTCCACCGGAATGATCTCCCACCCGCGCGCCAATACCACGGTTTCGCCCCGCGCCAGACGCGCGGCGGCGTCCTCTTCGTCGGCCTTGGCCGACAGCGCGA
>JALHHV010000402.1 GCA_022837365.1 Desulfovibrio sp.
CCTTCTCCCACCGCTACGCGCGATTGGTAATGAACACCCCGCAGGTCACCAGCGCGGCCCCCAGCAGCAGCGACACCGGCAGCGCTTCGCCCAGCATGGCCCACGCGCAGATGATGGCCGTCAGCGGCACGAAATTGATGAACACCCCCGCCCGCCCGGCGCCTATCTCCTTCACCGCCTCGTAGAACCAGGTGAAGCCCAGCACGGTGCCGAATACGCCAAGGTAGGCCGCCGCCACCCACAGCGCCGCCGGGTACTCCGGCAGCGCCGTCCACAGCCCTTCGTGCAGGGCGAACGGCAGCAGCATCACCGTGCCCACCGCGCACGACCAGGTCACCGCCGCCAGCGGCGACAGTGCGCGCATGACCACCTTGCCCAGCAGCGAATACGCGGCCCAGCTTGCCAGGCAGCCCAGCAGCGCCACGTCGCCCCATGACAGGGCCGACGAGAACAGCGTCAGCGGGTTGCCCCGGGTAATGGCGATGACCGCGCCGCCCACGGACAGCAGGATGCCCGCCAGCTTGCGGCGCGACAGCGGTTCGCCCAGGAACAGGGCCGCGCCCACGGCGATGGCGATGGGGTTGTTGGTGACGATGACCGCCGCCCGGCTGGCGGGCACGGTGGCAAGCCCGGTGAAGAACAGGGAGTTGTAGGCGAACACCCCGGTGGCCCCCAGCAGCAGCACGCCGGTCCAGCCGTGCATGCCCCATGAGGTCAGGCGCGGCAGCGCGCCCTCGCGGCGGCGCACGTACCAGAACAGCAGCCCCGTGGCCATGGCGAAGCGCAGGAAGGCGGCGGAAAAGGGACCGGCGTGGGTGGCGGCGATGCGCCCGGCAACGAAGGTGCCGCCCCAGAACACGGTGGCCAGCAGCAGCTTGGCGTACAGCAACATGGACGACTCCCGCGTGCATGAAAGGCGCGGCGGCGCGGGCGCTCGGTGCGCGGGGCTCGTCGCGGGAACGGTGGAAAAAAATAACGCCGCAACGCCGCCCCCGGACACTGTGGCGCGACAGCATGTTACAGCGGTATCGAATCCGTAACATGCCGGGATTGCGGCACGTTGACACGTGCGGCGATATACGGGAAAAACACGGTACTGTCGAGGTGTTACCCCCAAGGTTTGCCCGGCAGCCCGTTGCACGACGGGAGATACCGAACGTTGCCCCAGAGCCGCGTCCTTGCGCCGGGCAGGACACGACCCGCCACGACCTTCCGTGGCACGCAACCGCAGGAGGCCCATGACCCGACGCCACCCCCTACGATACCTGACGACCATCCTGATGCTCTGCGCGCTGCTTCCCGTGCCACTGCCCGCGTCGGCCAGCGAAGCGCCCGCCAGGCGCAGCCGCGCCTCGTGGTACAGCGACGAATTGCACGGCAAGAAGACCGCCAGCGGCGAAGCCTACGACATGAACGCCCTGACGGCCGCGCACAAGACCCTGCCCCTCGGCACCGTGGTCCGCGTGACCAACCTTTCCAACGGCCGCTCCGTGCTGGTCACGGTGAACGACCGGGGCCCCTATCGCGGCAACCGCGACATCGACGTCTCCTATTCCGCCGCGAAACAGCTGGGCATCGTCAAGCCGGGCAGCGCCGCCGTGCGCATCGAGGTGTTGGGCGACGCCAAGGGCCGCCCCCTGGACCCCGACAGCGCCTATTTCGTCCGCATCAGGTCGTACGCCAGCAAGGCCGAGGCAGAACGGCTGGTCCGCAAGCTCGAACGCGAGGGCGAGGCCGCCGCGCGCGTGCGCCAGCGCACGGAAAACGGCCGCAAGCGCTGGATGGTCTGCGTGGGCCCCTTCCGCGATTTCGACGACGCGCGCGCCCTGCGCCGCCACCTGATGCAGCGCCACGCCGACATCGACATCGTGGCCGACCGCGCCCGCGACTGACCGCCG
>JALHHV010000403.1 GCA_022837365.1 Desulfovibrio sp.
CGGGCATCCATCATCCATTCGCGCATGGAGCGGCGGATGGGGAACGACTAGCCAGCCCCGAGCCCGCCCTTATCCCCCAGGCCGTATACGGACGGCGACATCATGAAAATTTCCATCATCACATACTGCTACAACGACACCGCCTATGTGCATGAGTTGCTGCGCAGCATGCTTCGCTGGACCGTACCCGTGGACGAGGTGCTGGTCATCGACGACGGCTCCGATCCGCCATTCGCCCTGCCGCTCAACGCTGATGGTTGCATTTCCGCCAGCGGCGCCAGCCTTCCCGTGCGGGTGCACCGCAACCCGCAAAACCTCGGCCCGGCCCTCACTAAGCGCGTGGGACTCGGCATGGCCACGGGCGATGTGCTTGTCTCGCTCGACTGCGACATCCGCGTGCACCGCAACTTCGTCCGCCATGCCCTGCCCTGTCTTGCGCAGGGCAACGTGGGGGCTGTCGGGGCTACAGACATCCGGTACTCCGGCCCGCCCACGCTTGCGGGGCGCTGGCACAACCTGCGCCAACAAGCGCGGGAACGGCGTGACGATTGCCCCACCGACTTCCTGAAAGGTGGTGTGTTCGTCATCCGGCAAGACGTGTACCGACGTATCGGCGGCATAGACGCCAGTTCGTGCGACGTGGCCGAAGACGTGAAGATGTCACGCGATATTAGAAAACTGGGACTTACGCTGGTGGAGATCAATACCTACCGCACCTACCAGGCGCGCCCTCTTTCTCCGGTACAGGCATGCAGGCAGAACATCGTGTACATGGGATATTCACGCCTTGGCCTTGCGGCGGAACAGGGGGCCGGACACTGCGCGCGCACCCTTGCTCACAACCTGATGCGCGACCTTGCGCTGGTCCGCCCCGACGACGTCACGCACGCCCCGTTGCTGATCATGCCACTGCTTTCCACCCTTTCCATGCTGACCTTTGTGACGCACAAGTTGGAGGACTTTCCCGCACTGGACGCAACACCGCTGCGCGGTACGCTGCTCCACCTTGCCAGCATCATGGGGTGGCACGCCCCCCTTGCCGCCCTGGCGCACGACACACTGCGCATCCTCCGGCTGCCGCCATCTCCCGGTTGTTCCCACCCTGTCGGCGATGATGGCACGCAAAGGCAGACCCCGGCGGGATCGCAGTTCGGCACAGACGACGCCATGCGCATCGACATTGCCTGCGGGGCCTGCGCCGCCGCCATGACGGCGGAACAAAACCCATTGACGATATTGGAGGGGGTGGCGAAAACCTTGGGCGGCACCATCACCCAAAATGCGTCGTCCTTCCACTACCTTGATGACAAGGACTACGCCTACGGAGACTATATCGGCTTCGAACGACTGCGGCAGAAGTAACCCGCCTGCAGCCGGCAACGCACCATCCCCCCTCCTGCTCCCGGCATCACAACGGCGCGGCGGATAACCGCCGCGCCGTTCCGGATAAAGGGGTGCGTGCTACATGCCCAACCGCCCCTTGCCAAGAAGCACATCTTGGAACTGTACTAGACGTGGTGGAATGGGGCGGCAGCGTGTTCGAGGTGGGGCACCGCGCGCCATCACTACGGCAAGTCCGCCGCCGCGCCTTTCCATTTCCGTCTTTTCCTTCCCTACTGGCCCAGCCATTCCTTGACCAGTTCGGGGTGTTCCTTCATGAACCGCCGGGCGTTGACCATCAGGTCAGCGTTCTTTTCCTGGTTCCAGGCCATCAGCGTTTCCAACTGGTTGGCGTCGGCATAGCGGAAGCGGTCGAGAAAGGCGTAGACCTCGGGCATGTCCTTGTCCAGGCCGTTGCGCACCACGGTATGGATGCGTTCTTCCTCGCCCAGCACCTTCTTGGGGTCGTCCAGGTAGTGCAACTTCCAGCGGCCGAACATCCAGTGCGGCGACCA
>JALHHV010000404.1 GCA_022837365.1 Desulfovibrio sp.
GGGTCGCCCACCAGCACCACGCCCAGGGCTCCGGCCTTGCGCATGCGGCGTAGCGCCTCGCGGATCAGGGCGGAGCCGATACCCCTGCCCTGCATGGGCGGCAGCACGCCCACCGGCCCCAGCAGGTACCAGCCGATATGGTCCGCCCCCACCACGACGGGCGAAAGGGCCACGTGGCCCACGGGTTCGCCGTCCACCTCGGCCAGCAGGGACAGGGTCAGGTTGCCGCTGGCGCGCAGCCGTTCCACGATCAGGTGTTCGGTGGGTTCGGCGCCGGGGGCGTGCATGGGGTGCCCCTTGAAGGCCGTGTATTCGATACGGGTAATGATCCGGCAGTCCTGTTCGTTGCCGGGGCGTTCGTCCCTGATGTGCATTGCGTCGCTCCTGAAGTATGGCGCGCGACATGACGGGCGCGGACCGGGCAGGCTGCCCGGCTGGCGCACGACCGCCATGCGGCGCGCATGGCGAAGGGTCGGCCTGGAAACGTCAGAAGGATGGTTGCGAGGCGAAAACAAAGACCACCATCCGATGACATCGGACGGAATCGGCAGGACGGGATGAGGCGGAGCCGGGCAACGGCCCCGTGCGGGCAGCTCCCCCCTCAGACAGGGGACGGCGTGCCGTCGCGCAAAAAAACCTCGGCGCGTACGCCAATCAACATGAGAACGTGTGCCGGACGGGCCACGCCGCAGCCACCGGGGCAGCGCGCGGAGCAATCCGCCGGATGCCCGATGCGGACGGGCGGAGCATAGTACGGATTTTCGCGTTGGCAAAGCCCATTCGGGACGTGGCGGCGCATCCCTTCAGACATGCGGACAAAAGGCTCCCGCGCGTCGCCAACATCAATTCCCCGTGCATTTTTACGACATTGCGCACAAGGAATAAAAAGTGCGCCACCCTCGCGCATTTCCCGTTGACATCCGGGGGCCTGACGGATAGATACACAACCTCGTTGTTGGGCTGTCGTTCAATTGGCAGGACGGCGGATTCTGGCTCCGCTAATCTAGGTTCGAGTCCTAGCAGCCCAGCCAACATGCGTTCCCATCGTCTAGCCCGGCCTAGGACAACGGCCTTTCACGCCGTCGACGGGGGTTCAAATCCCCCTGGGAACGCCACCACGCCATCAAGGGGTCACGGTTCGCCGTGGCCCCTTTTCGCGTACCCACCCAGCGGGCGCGCCGTTCGCCAGGCGACGCCAACGGGCGTACACGCAACAGACGCCCGCACACCGCGCGGCATGCCGGAATCCGCTCCCCCTCTCCTCCCGGCCGCCCGCGCACAAGCAGGAGGCCCCATGGACATCGCCGCCTTTTTCGCCGCCGAAGTAAAGCCCGCGCTGGGCTGCACCGAACCGGGGGCCGTGGCCCTTGCCGCCGCCACCGCCGCGCGCCATCTGCCCGCCCCGCCGGAGCGCATCCACCTGCGCCTTTCGGCCAACATCTACAAGAACGGCCAGTCCGTGGGCATTCCCGGCGCGCAGGGGTTGCGCGGCAACATGCTGGCCTCCGCGCTGGGAGCCCTGGCGGGCGACGCGGACATGGGCCTGCAATCGCTGGCCGCCGTCACCCCCGGCGACGTGGCCGCCGCCCGCGCCCTGACCGAGCGCGGCGCGGTGACGCAGGAAATCGTGCAGGACGTGCCCACGGTGTACGCCGAAGCGGAACTGTACCGGCCCGGCCACCTGGTGGTGGCCGTGGTGGCGGGGCGGCACGACCGCGTGGCCGAGGTTCGCCACAACGGACAGGTGGTCTACCGCGCGGAAGACGCCCTGGGCGGCGACAGCCTGCCCCCGTACATGGCCGCCCTGCAACGGGCCGCCTTCGACGACCTGTGGGCCTGGGCCGACGGAATCGACGACGCCCTCGCACGCGACCTGCTGCGCGGCGCGGACATGAACCTGGCCGTGGCCGGGCAGGGGCTGGCCAGCCCATGGGGCCTCGCCGTGGGGCATACCCTGGGCCATGCTCTGGGCATGCCCCTGCGCGGCGGGGACTGTACGGACACCTGCGCGCAGGATATCGGCGCGCGGGATTTGGGGGCACGCGTGAAGGCCACCACGGCTGCCGCCGCCGATGTGCGCATGGCCGGGGCCAACCAGCCGGTCATGAGCAGCGCCGGTTCCGGCAACCACGGACTTACCGCCATCATTCCCCCGGCGCTGGCCGCGCGCGCCTGGGGCCGCAGCGATGCGGAACTGGCCCGCGCGCTGGCCCTGTCGCACCTGGTCACCGGCGCGGTAAAGGCCCGCACGGGCCGCCTCACCCCGCTGTGCGGCTGCGCCGTGGCCGCCGGGGCGGGCGCCGCCGCCGCGCTGGTGCGCCTTGCGGACGGCACGCCCGCGCAGGCCGAACAGGCCGTGGCGCTGGTGTTCTCGTCGGTCATGGGCATGATCTGCGACGGAGCCAAGGGCGGCTGCGCGCTCAAGGTGGGCACCGCCGCCGCCGAAGCCTGGAGCGCGGCGCAACTGGCCCTGCACGGGCCGGGCATGACCGGGGCCGAGGGCATCGTCTC
>JALHHV010000405.1 GCA_022837365.1 Desulfovibrio sp.
TCGGAGCGGGCGCGCAGCCTGCGGCACAGGGTCAGCCCGTCGTCGCCGGGCAGCATCACGTCCAGCACCACGAGGTCGTAGCGCCCCACTTCGAGCATGCGGAACATCTCGACGCCGTCGGCGGCCGATTCCGCGCGGAAGCCGTGCTTGTCCAGAAAGCCGGTGAGCAGCTCGCGGATTTCGGGGTCGTCGTCCACGACAAGGATGTGTTCCGGGGTGTTCATGGGCCTCCTATAGCGCCGCGCCGGGCCTCGTGCACGGTTTTTTTGCAACACAGTGTTTCCGCCGCGCCGGGTGCAATACGCGGCAACACTTTGCCTGTTGCGGCAACGAAGCGGCAACGGGCAACACATATTGCGGTTACGCCGCCGGGCTAGACCCTGCCCCACGCGCCGTGCACGCGGCACCGGCGCGACGCCCCAGCCATCGGAACCCGCATGTACCAGATCGCCCTCAAGATGCTGCTCGCCAACCGGGGCAAGTACCTCGGCATGGTGCTGAGCCTGGCCTTCACCTCGCTGATCATGACCCAGCAGCCCGCCGTGTTCGCCAGCATCCTCACCCGCACTTACGGCCTCATCGACGACATCGCCATCGCCGACATCTGGGTCATGGACCCCCAGGCCCAGTCGGTGGAGGAATCGAAAGCCATGCCCGACACGCGCCTGTCGCTAGTGCGCAGCGTCAGCGGCGTGGAATGGGCCGTGCCCCTGCACAAGGGCTCGCTGAAGGTGCGCCTGCCCGACGGCAACACCGTGGGCTGCGGGCTCATCGGCGTGGACGACGTGTCGCTCGTCGGCGCGCCGGGCGTCATGAGGTCCAGCAGCATGGCCGACCTGCGCATGAGCGACGCCGTGGCGGTGGACGCCGAGGGCGCGGCCAACCGCCTGGCCGTGCGGACGGAACGCGGTATGCGCCCCCTGGGCGTGGGCGACGCGCTGGAGGTCAACGACCGCCGCGCCGTGGTGGTGGGCGTGGCCGACGCCACCCCCACCTTCCAGTCGCAGCCCATGCTGTACACCACCTATTCGCGGGTCAAGCTGTTCAACAAGAGCGAGCGCAAGGTGATGTCCTTCGTGCTGGTCAAGGCCCAGCCGGGGCAGGACCATCGCGGGCTTGCCGCGCGCATCGCGTCGGAGACGGGGCTGACCGCCCTGACCGCCGACGACTTCCGCGCACGCACCTTGCAGCATTTCATCAAGCGCACGGCCATCATCATGCACTTCGGCACCACCATCCTCATGAGCTTCTGCATCGGCGCGGTGGTCACCGGGCTGATGTTCCACAACTTCACCCAGGACGCGCTGCGCCACTTCGGCGTGCTGAAGGCCATGGGCGCGGACGACCGCACCCTGCTGCTGATGATCCTGTCGCAGGCGCTGCTGGTGGCGGGGACCGGGTTCGGCCTGGGGGTGGGCATGGCCATGATCATGGGCAACCTGCCGGGCGACCCCATGGGCATGCGCCTTTCCCCGCTCATCCTGGCGGTGGGCGGGGGCGCGGTGCTGTCCATCACCCTGGTTTCGGCGGCGCTGAGCATCCGCCAGGTGCTGCGGCTGGAACCGGCCATCGTGTTCAAGCAATAGGGGACGGCATCCATGCAGGACNNNCAGTGGTCTGCGCCGGGCTGGAGAAACGCTACGGCGAAGGGGCCACCGCCGTGCACGCCCTGCGCGGCGTGGACCTGACCGTGCAGCGCGGCGAACTGCTGATGCTGGTGGGCCCCTCCGGCTGCGGCAAGACCACGCTGATCTCGGTGATGGCGGGCATCCTGGACCCGACAGACGGCACATGCCGCATCCTGGGGCAGGACATGACCGCCCTGGCCTCCCGGCCTCGGGCGGCCTTTCGCGCCCGCAACATCGGCTTCGTGTTCCAGGCCTACAACCTGAACCCGGCGCTGACGGCGGCGGAGAACGTTTCCGTGCCCTTGCGCATCTGCGGCGCGCCGGTGCGCGAGGCCATGCGCAGGGCGGAAGCCGCGCTGGAC
Organism: Desulfovibrio sp.; assembly: GCA_022837365.1. GTDB lineage: Bacteria > Desulfobacterota > Desulfovibrionia > Desulfovibrionales > Desulfovibrionaceae > Cupidesulfovibrio. Next base: position 1,991 of record JALHHV010000405.1, read on the forward strand.
CTGGTGGGCCTTGGCGACAAGACGGAATCCGCGCCCGGCGACCTTTCCGGCGGGCAGCAGCAGCGCGTGGCCATCGCCCGCGCCCTGGTGCACGAGCCGCAGCTGATCGTGTGCGACGAGCCCACCAGCGCCCTGGACCACGCCAACGGCCAGCGGGTCATGGAACTGCTGCGCCGGGTGGGCACCGTGGACGGCCGGGCGCTGGTCATCGTCACCCACGACGCGCGCATCTTCGATTTTTCGGACCGCATCGCGGAACTGGACGACGGCCGGGTGACCCGCGTGGGCACGCCCGGCGCGGCCCGGCATTCCCCCGGACCTTCCTCCGCTACTTGAAAAGACAGGGACAACCATGCGACGCAACATCATCCTGACCTATATCCTGCCCGCGCTGGCCCTGGCTGGCCTTGCGGCGGGCGTCGTGCACGCCTCGCGCGCGTCCGCGCCCCCGGCCCCGGTGCCCCCGGCAGCCGACCCGGCCGCGCCGCCCTATGAAAGGTACATCAGCGGTTCCGGCATCGTGGAGGCGGCCAGCCGCGACGTGGGCGTGGCCACGCCCACCTCCGGGGTCATCGTGGAGATTCCGGTCACGGTGGGCGACGCGGTGCGCAAGGGCGACCTGCTGTTCCGGCTGGACGACCGCGAGCGCAGGGCCGCCCTGGCCGAGCAGAAGGCCGCCCTGGCCGTGGCCCGGGCCAAGCTGGCCGAGGCGCGCGTGGCCCTGGAAAAGGCCCGCGCCGACGCCGCGCGGGTGCGCAGCCTGCGCGACGGCCGCGCCGTGAGCGCGGAAGAGGCGGCCCAGCGCGGCTACGCGGAAGAGACCGCCCGCGCCGCGCTGGCCTCCGCCACGGCCGACGTGTCCCAGGCCGAGGCCGCCGCCCGCGCCATCGAGGTGGACCTGGACCGGCTGTGCGTGCGCGCCCCCATGGACGCCACGGTGTTGCAGGTGAACGTGAGCGAGGGCGAATACGCCACGGCCGGGGCGCTCTCCACGCCGCTGGTCATGCTGGGCGACGTCACCCGGCTGCACGTGCGGGTGGACATCGACGAGAACATCGCCTGGCGCTACCGCGCGGGCATGCCCGCCACGGTGTTCCTGCGCGGCAACCGCGACCTTTCCGCGCCGCTGCGCTTCGTGCGGGTGGAGCCCTACGTGCTGCCCAAGACGTCCCTGACCGGCGACACCACCGAGCGCGTGGACATCCGCGTGTTGCAGGTGCTGTACGCCTTCGACGCCAGGGACATGCCCGCCTACGTGGGGCAGCAGGTGGACGTGTATTTCGACGACACCGGACAGGCGGGGCAACCGGGGCAACCGGGGCAACCGGAGCAACTGGGGCAACTGGGGCAGCCCGTCAGGCAGTCTGTACCCGTCAGGCAGTCTGTACCCGCCAGGCAGTCAGTAAAGGACGGGCAGCTTCCCGAGGTGGTGGTGCCGGTGCGGGACGCCGGTGCGCGCCCCATGGGCGGCAAGGCCGCATCCGGCGCGGGGGTGCGGGGATGGGTGCGGGGATGACCGCGCCGCTCCGTTCCCGCCGCGTGGCGGCCCTGCCGTGCGTCCTGCTGTGCGCGGCGCTGGCGGCGGGCTGCGCGGCAGCGCCCGCCGCGCCCCGGCCCGGCATGCCCGCCGCGTGGAGCGCGGAGGCGGATCCGTCGGCGTCGGGTGCTCCGTTGTCGCCCGCGCCGGATTCGGGCGTCACTCTGGCCCGATGGTGGAGCTGCTTTGGCGACCCGGTGCTGGACGGCCTGCTGGCCCGCGCCGCCACCGCCAACTTCGACGTGCGCATCGCCGCCGAAAAGGTGCGCGAGGCCCGCGCCGCCGCG
>JALHHV010000406.1 GCA_022837365.1 Desulfovibrio sp.
CCAAAACCCCCGCCATGCTCGCCAGCGCCAGCGCCAGTTGCACGGCCAATGCGCTATCCATGGATGACCTCCCGCCCTTCACCCGGCGGCAATGGCGCGGCGGGCAACGGCAAGCCTCGGAAACCGGCAGCCTTCACCGGGGGCGTTTCGGATATGAAATTGGTCTTCATTATCGTTGAATGTCCGGACATTCCGGCCAGACGCCCGGTCTCCGGGGAAACCCCGCACGGTATGCAGGCTACGGCAGACGGCAGGCGCGCGCTATCATCCGGGGCACTATTCCTTACATCCGGGGCCGCCGCGCGTGCCGCAACGGGCCTAGCCGTATCTGCCGCAGCCCAGCTGGTAGCGTTTCGGCGGCATGCCGAAGGAATCGGCGAACACCTTGGTGAGATGGCTGGTGCTGGAGAACCCGCATTCGTAGGCGATTTCCGTGATGTTCTTCTCGCCTTCCTCAAGCAGCCGCCTGGCGTATTCCAGGCGTTCCCTGCGCAGGATGCCGAACACGGTATCGCCATGCATCACGCGGAACACGGCATTGAGCCGCGTCTTGGTCAGCCCCGCCTCGCGGGCCAGTTCCGGGCCCTGCCGCGCCGAAAGGTAGTTCAGGTGCAGGTACAGCAGTTCCATCTTCTTGCTTTCCAGGAACATGGTGCGCAGGCTGCCGGAAGGCAGCTTTGCGTATATCTGCTGCACCGCGACGCGCAGCGGCGGCGACAGGGTGATCTTTTCGAAGAACACCGTCCGGGCTCTTCTGATGGCGCTTTCCCAGCGGGTCAGGAAGGGGCACTGCGTCTTGCGCGCCAGGTCCGAAAGCTCTCCCTTGCCCAGCCGCAACGCCACCGCCTGCAACGGCACGCCGGGTTCCGCCGTCGAATAGCCGCGCACGCGCTGCATGCAGGACACCACGCCTTCTCCTTCCTCCAGCGTGAAGGGCATCGCGCCCGCGCTGCCGTGCGCCAGCTCGACCCTGACCTTGCCCGAAACGCAATAGACGAACTCCACCGGGGCCACATCCATGCAGAACTCGCATCCGTAGCAGTCTTCCGCGTTCGGATTGTCGTACACGTGCAGGGTGACGCCGGGAAACATCAGGTCCCGCTCCTGCGATACAGGGGGGGCCAACACGGGAAACCAACTTGCCGTCTGGAAAGCAGGCATCGCTTATCCCCTTGATCAGCGTTGAAGCCGCTCTCGAAACATGTCCCGAGGCCGCTTTGCGGCATGCGGCCGGCCATGCCGGCCAGCCGGACGCCGCCCGTTATCCCCCCGTGACGTCGGGCCGCAGCACGGCGGCCCACTCCCTGGGCAATTCGGCGGGCAGTTGCAGGTTGGTGACCACAAGGTCGCCTTCCTCCAGCCCGGAAACCACCTCCGTCGCCGTGGTGCCCACCAGCCCGGTGACCGGGCGCACGGGCCGGACGTCCGCGCCGTTCCGGACGAACACCGCATGCACGTTCCCCACCCACTTGAACGCCGCGTTGGGCACCAGCAGCACCTGTTCCCTGCGGTCCACGGCCACCCTGCACCGCGCCGTCATCTCGGGGCGCAGAAGCTGGACGTCCTTTTCCGCCGGGCGGACCAGCGCGCGGTAGTACACGATGTTGTCGCGCAATTCCGGGCCGGGGTGGATGAGGGCCACCGTGCCCTCGAACGTCCGGTCGGGGTAGGCCTCCACCGTGAAGCGCACCATGGCCCCCGGCCGCACCGCGCCGATGTCGTTCTCGTCTATGAATATCTGCAATTCTCTCGCCTTCCTGCGCCGTGATGGCGCTGACCACGCCGGACATGGGGCTGATGATCCGCGCGTACGAAAGCTGGGTCTGGCACTGCCCAAGCTCGGCCTCGGCCTCGGCTATGGCGTCCTTCAGGTACGGGATCTTCAGCGTGTATTCCGTTTCCAGCCGCGCCTTGGAAGTGCGGCGCAACGCCAGCGTGTGCGCGGCCACCTTGCTTTGCTGCCGCACGGAATCCATGTCCGCCTCGGCCACGCCGCCCATTTCCGCCAGCGGCGCGGTGCGGGAAAAGGTGATGTCCGCGTATTCCTTGTCGGCCTGCGCCACGGCCAGGCTTTCCCCGGCTTCCGCTATCTGGAGCGGGTAATTGCGTTGGGAGAGCACCAGTTCCTGCCGCAGCTTCTGCACGGTAGCCGTCAGTTTCATGCACTCGAAGCGCTGCTCCCTGTCGTCCAGTTCGGCTATCAGCTGCCCCTTGGTCACGGCGTCCCCCAGCCGCACGTACAGGCGCGAGATGACCCCCGTGAACCGGGTGCCCGTCTTCACCACCGCCCCTTCCTCCGGCTTGATGACGCCCGTGGCCAGTATTTCCCGCTCCAGGTCGCCCCGCTCCACCCGCGCCGTTTCCAGCACCACCGCGCCGGGTCCGGGTCGCCTCGCGCCCACGGCCACCACCGCCAGCAGCGCCACGGCCACGACCAGCAGGCCGGACGACTTCGGATGCCCGGCGATGAACGCCAGGATGCGCCGCGCAAACGTTCTTCCACGGGAAACCGCATTCCATTTCATGCCCGGACAACTCCTTGATCCACTGCCGCACATATGGCGGGTCCGCCGGATTGTTCCGGCAGACTATTTCGACATCGGGACATCCCCGAACGCCTGCCGCGATGCGCCGCCGACCTGTTCCGACGGGTCCTGAGGGTTCGGCGGGTCCTGTGGGCTCGGCGGGCTCGGCGGGCTCGGCGGATTCCACGAACGCACGGTGGACTGCATGTCCCACAGCCGTGCGTACTGTCCGCCACCGGCGAGCAGCCCGGCGTGGGTGCCGCTGTCGACGATCCGCCCTTCGTCCAGCACCAGTATCTGGTGCGCCGCCGCCACGGTGGCCAGGCGATGGGCGATGAGCAGCACCGTCTTCGACTGCACCATGTTCTGGATCGCCTCCTGGATGAGCCGCTCGTTGTCCAGGTCCACCGACGCCGTGGCCTCGTCCAGGACGACGATGGGCGCGTTCTTGAGCATGGCCCTGGCGATGGAAAGACGCTGGCGCTGCCCGCCCGAAAGGCTGGCCCCGTTCTCGCCGATCACGGTGTCGTACCCGTCCGGCAGTTCCATGATGAACTCGTGGCAGCGCGCGGCCACCGCCGCCGCCACGACCTCGTCGTCCGTGGCGTCGGGCCGCGCGAAGCGTATGTTGGCCCTGACGGTGTCGTTGAACAGGGAAAACCGCTGGAAGACCACGGTAATGTGCCGCCAGAGGTCTTCCTCGCGCATCTCCCGCACGTCCACGCCGCCGATGCGCACGCACCCGGCGTCCACGTCCCAGAACCGGCAGAGCAGGCTGACCAGCGTGGTCTTGCCCGCCCCGGACCCGCCCACCACGGCCGTCATGGTCCGGGGCGCGATACTGAAGGTGATGTCGCGCAGGACGGGTGTTCCGTCATAGGCGAAGGCCACGTTCTCGAACCGGACCGACGAATCGGCGGGAACGGCGGATACCGCGGGGACGGGCAGCGGCCCGTCCGCCTCCACGGAAAGCAGGCGCCGCCCCGAGGTGCGCATCTGGTGCATGAAGCCGCTCAGGTCCACGAGGTCATGGGTCGGGCCGTATATCCTGAAGGCCATCACGGCGGCGAACAGGAA
>JALHHV010000407.1 GCA_022837365.1 Desulfovibrio sp.
CTGCGCGAGGCGGTGGCGGGCCGGACCAACGACCTGGGCGCGCTGTGGGCCATGATGGCCTGCAAGGGGGCCATCAAGGCCGGGCAGCGCCTGACGCCCGACGAGGCCGCCGGGCTGGTGGCCCAGTGGCTGGCCACGCCGGGGCGCGACTTCTGCCCGCACGGCCGCCCGGCGGTGCTCACCTTCACCCCTGGCGAGATGGAACGGATGTTCAAGCGCCGGGCGTAGGGGCATTTCCCGCCCGCACGCGCGGCGCTCGCCGCCTTTCGCGTCGCCATCCCCGGTCCCCGGCCCTTTCCTTCTCTCCCGCTCAGCCCCTTTACCCGGCGCCACCGCCGGGGTACTCTGCACAGGATACCCATGCGCAGCCGCCGGAGCCTTGCGGTTCCGGCCCTGTCGCACGCCTTGAGCCCTTTGCCGCCGGACACCGCCCGTGTCCGCAACGCCAGCCCGCGCGTGTCCCGCCGCGCGGCCGCAAGGAGCCCGGCCCCATGTCTTCGCAGTCCCCGCAGCCCCCGCAGCCGCCCCAGTCCCCCCCGTTCTCCCCTCCCGGCGCGACCCCCTCGCACGGCCGCCCCACCTGCGTGCTGTCGGTGGAGGACGATCCGGTCATCCGCCAGTCCATCGCCGCGTGGCTTGCCGACGAGGGCTACGAGGTCATCGAGGCCGAGGACGGCATCGCGGCATTGCGGGCCGTGCGCGAACAGCGGCCCGACGTGGTGCTGCTGGACCTGGGCATTCCCGGCATCTCCGGCGACGCGGTGCTGGAGCGCATGGCCCAGGAATCGCCCGACCTTCCGGTGGTGGTGGTGTCCGGCCGGGCCGAGATCGGCGACGCCATCAACGCCTTCAAGCTGGGTGCGTGGGACTACATCACCAAGCCCATCCTGAACATGAACATGCTGGGGCTCACGGTGCGCAACTGCCTGGAGCGCCGCCGCCTGCGCGAGCGCTTGGCCGCCATGGAGTCGCGCTACTCCGGGCTGGTGCGCAACCTGCCGGTGGTGGTCTTCAGCCTGGACGACGCGCTGGAACTCACCTTCGTCAACGAGGCCTGCCGCACCGTGCTGGGCTGGACGCCGGAGCAGGCCCTGCTGGAGCCCGGCTGGTTCATGGACAACGTGTTCCACGAAGACCGCGAACGGGTGCGCGCCGCATTTTCCGGCGCGTTCGCGGCCAACACGCCGTTTTCGCTGGAATTCCGTATCATCACCCCGCGCGGGGTGCCCCTGTTCGTGCAGGCGCGCTCCACCGCCGTGGCCTCGCCCGACCTTACGCGCGGCATGCCCGGCCGCATCGAGGGGGTGCTGATTGACCTTTCGCGCCGGGTGTTCCTGGAACGGCTGCTGGTGCAGCGCGAAAAGCTGAATACCTTGGGCGCGCTGGTGGACGAGATCGCCCACGAATTCCGCAACCCGGTCTTCGCGCTGGCGGGCTTTGCCCGCACGCTGCACCGCAAGTTTCCCGACGCCCGCGAGGCGGAAGTGGTGCTGGAGGAAGCCGCCCGGCTGGAAGCGCTGATCAACCGGGTGCAGCAGTACCTGGCCCCGGTGGATGTGGTGCCCCGGCCGTGCAGCCTGGCCGCCGTGCTGGACTTCGCGGCGGACCTGCTGCACGCCCCCCTGCAACGCAAGGGGGTGACGCTGCGCGTGGAGGCCCCGCCCGACCTTCCGCCCGTGCAGTCGGACCCGGACCTGCTGGCCCAGGTCGTGGTGGGCATGGCCGGTGTGGCCGTGGAACACGGCGTGCCCGGCAGCGAAACGGTGCTGCGCTGCCGGGACCTGGGCCGGGGCCAGTTGGTGGAGGTGCTGCTGCGCACCGAATCGCCCCTGGCCCACGACGCGGAACTGTCGCTGATGCCCTTCGGCGACCAGCAGGG